>JBGZFC010000100.1:0-83734 GCA_041846575.1 Bacteroidota bacterium | reverse complement strand
TAAACAGAAAATTTCAGTAATTTTGTCTTTGGTAAGCAAGCTCATAGATAATCGTATTTTGTTGTTTATCAGATATAAAGATACGAATTATTTGCTTGCTTACCAAATTTTAGTGATGTTTCTTAGCCGAAACTCAGGTTAATAAGGTTCTTAAAGTTTTAGAATGAGTTAACAAAATAACTTTTATATTGGTACACTATGAAAATTTCAGAGATATTAGAAAATATATTATTGCCTGTCAATGATTTATGGAGTGCTGATGAAGTTTATGTAAATGAAGAAGAGCAAAGCATTTTGGGCAAAACAAAACTTATCTGACCGCCCGTATTCTTCGCTATAAAGCAGAAAATGAGTTTCGTTCCCTTGACGTTAGTTGGTGAAACAGGAGAACGAATAACCTCTTTACTTGAAAAAAAACGAAAGCCACATTATTGTTGACAAAAAGCCAAAACCGCACAGCTAAACTATTGTCATTGAGCTACTCACAAGTGAATCGGATAATGCAACGCAGCAGCATTCTTATAATTTTTTTAATAGCGACTGACCGACTAAATTTTTTGTATTATCTTCGCCCATTGTTGAGAATTTGCATTACAATACAACCTTACAACTTTGGTGGCAACACTTCGGTGAAGCCACTATTTTTTAAACTTCTGTAGGTCAGTAGTGATTTCTTATCTGTTCCTATTTTACTTGTTTACTAAAAATTAGTCAAATCATAAGATTTAAACTTTAACCAAAACTCCTAACTTCACATAAAACACGTATCCTGAAGTATTTTTGTATCCCATCTCTTTAATATGTTGTACATAACGAGACACCTGTTTTTTGTATTTTTCTTCTTGCAGTTCGCCAAACTTGTAATCTACCACAATAACTTCGTTATCGCCAATCATTACCCTGTCGGGGCGACTAAAACTATATTTCGGATGTAAAATCATTACTTCATTTAGTATGGAGTATTTACCCGAATACCAACTTGTTATATCGTCGTTTAAAGTAAGCGATTGTTTTAATTCGTCTATCGTTTGTTGACGGTCGGTTTCGGAAAGTTCGCCCGAAATAACTTTGCTGTTTACAGCGTTTTCGATATCTGCCACAGTTTCAACCTGACTAATCAACTCGTGCATCAATGTTCCGTAATTGCGTTTGCCGTTCTCATTAAAATAACCTATCGATTTAAATCTCAGTTTCAGTCGATTATCGAACGGAGTTGATTGCCATTTTTTGCATGTAAACTCATTTCCGGCAGAATATTTTTCTTTATCACGGATATTTGCTGTCTGCCCGACAGAGAAAACAGCCTCTTTTTCTATCTCTTGCAGATAATCTTCGAGTTCTATTTGTTGTTCATTGGCTTCGCCGATAATATGTTTAGAGCGTGAAATGCTAATCCACAACAAATCTGAGATTTTTGTCAAGCTCTCGGTTTTCTTATTCGGTTTGGGTGTAAAAATCGAAATCTGATGTTTAGCGCGAGTAAATGCCACATATAGCAGATTAAGATTATCGATATAGGTAAAAAGCTTTTCTTCTAAATAGTCTTTCCAGAAAATGGTGTCAACCAATGATTTGCCATATCTTATCGGAACAATCGATAAATCATTGAACGGAGCAACCTCCGGACGACACCAAATTATATTGGTATGCGAACTGTGGTCAATACTCCACTCGGCAAATGGCATAATCACGACACCAAATCCCAATCCCTTCGATTTATGTATGCTGACTATGCGTATGGCATCTTGGTCGTCGGGTAAGAAAAGGTTTTTTTTGTAACCTTTTTCATCCCACCAACTCAGAAAATCGGCTATATTTGATGTTCTTTGAGTGCTGAAATTAAGAACAATATCGAGAAAAGCCTGCACGTAAGCACTCTCTTTTTCGTTGATTTTCTGTTCAGATAGAGCGAAGAACGACTCTACAAGTTCATATAACGGCAACCTGAGCAACTCTTGTAGATGTGCTTCCATTCCGTCAGGAAATTCAGGCTCGGAATCTCCGTCGAGAAACGATTTGAGAGCTTCATCGGGCAATATGTCGGAGTGAAATCGGTAAAATTCGTAAACCGCCATTGTTTTGACAGTGCAATCGTTCTGATTTATTGCCCAACGAAGAATAGCAATTATTGATTTTACGCTTTGTGCACCAGCTATAACTAAAGCTTCATTCGAAATAATATCGAATTTGAATTGTGAATTCGGATTTTCTTCCTGATAAGTTAACAGATATTCGGCAATTTCTACCGCTTCGGAGTTTCTTCTAACCAAGATGGCAATATCTTTCAGGCTGAATCCATCTTTTTGCAGCTCTTCAATTTTATGAGGAAGTCTTGCTAAAGCCTGTAACTTCCAGTCGTTTTCTTTATCGCTACTGCCTAAAAAAGTTATCTCAACTTTGCCGTTATTATCGGCTTTTTTCTTTGGCACAAACTGTTGTACTTGGGCATATACGTCTGTTATTTTTTTAGATATATTGTTTTTGAAATCACCATCGGGAATAGAATCGAGCGATTGGTTATATTCAGTTTGCAGCAGTTGTGAAGATACCGAGAAAATAGTGTTGTTGAATTTAATAACGTTGGCATCGCTTCTCCAATTGGTGTCAAGTACATGCGGACATATATTTTCTTTCCCTAAATCGTCCCATATTTCATCTTCAAGCAAACGCCAATCTGAATTTCGCCATCGGTATATGCTCTGCTTTACGTCACCAACCACAAGGTTAAAGTTGTTGTTATCGTAACTTTCACGAATAAGCGGACGAAAATTTGTCCACTGCATTGACGATGTATCTTGAAACTCATCAATCATGTAGTTGGTGTAGCGTGTGCCTGTTTTTTCATAGATAAACGGCAGGTCGCTATCGGCAATAATCTTGTTCAGCAACTCGGTTGTGTCTGACAGAAAGAGAATATTTTGTTCTTGTTGAATCTGTTGCAGTCGCTGTTGAATATCATTAAGAATTCCCAACGTGTAGAAATAGTTTAGAATTGTATTTGCTGAATTGTAGAAAGCTATGTTGTCGAAATGATTTATTGCCTCCTTTACAGCAGCATTAAGTCCATTATGGTAAGCAGTATGTATAGATGATAATGTTGATTCATCTGTTTTCTTTGCTGTCCATTCATCTACATTGTCGGGCAAATTTTGGAATGTTGCGGTTGGTATCTTTACGTCGCCGTTTGCCCACACTACAAAATGTTTAAACGGGGACTTTGTTGCAGCTCCTTTAAAATCGGAGTAGGTAAGACCGTGTTGTTTTATAATATTCACGCCTTTTTCTCCGATTCCGCGTAAAGCTCTCTCAAACTCTTTTACGATGCTTTCCAACTTTTTTCTATATTCTGTAAGATGTTTCTTATCCCGTATTTTTTCTTTATCGGTTAGAGAGAGAGATTTATATTTTTCTTTAAAAATTTCTTTTCCCAATCCTAATATATCATCTTTAATAGCCCATCCTTTGTCATTTTCGATTTTACTGTTCATAAAATCTAGAATCCATTTGGCTAAATCGTTGTTTTTGGGATCATCTAACTCATAAATCATCGTGTCAACAACTTCGGGAAGATAAGCCGCATCATCTACCTCTACATTGTATCCGCCTGTTAATCCTATTTCGCGTGTAAAGGCACGCATGGTTTGTTGGAAAAATCGGTCTATCGTGCTGATGGAAAAGGAAGAGTAATCGTGCAAAATGTTTTCGAGTATTTCCTTTGCTCGCGAGCGGGTATCTTTTTCGTTTAGCCCAAACTCTTTTGAGAGTTGTTCCAGATAATCGGATTTATTACCTTGCATCAGATTGTACAACTCCTGCACTATACGACTTTTCATCTCATCGGTAGCTTTGTTTGTGAAAGTTACGGCGAGAATGTGTCGATAATTATTTGGTTTATAGTACAATAATCGCAAGTACTCTCCGGTCAATCGGTGAGTTTTACCCGAACCTGCAGATGCTTTTATTACATGTACAAATTCACGGTCAGATAATTCTTGCTTTTGCATAACCCTCTTTTTGAAGAATATCTAAAACTTTTTGTTTGTGATCTCCTTGTACGATTATCTCTCCATCTTTAGCGGAACCACCTACACCGCATTTTGTTTTTAGCAGTTTTCCAAGCGTTTCCAAATCATCGTCAGAGCCAACAAATCCGGTAACGAGAGTTACGGCTTTACCTTTTCTGTTTCGCTTGTCCAAAGATATACGAAGCATCTGTTTCTCTTTGGGTAAAGTCTCCTGTTGTGTATCATCTTCATATTCATGATAATGATAATCGGGATTGGTAGAGTAAACAATATTAAGGCGTTTTTTCCAGTCGTTCATTGTTTTTGGTGTTGTTATTAATTTTTTTCAGCTATGTTATTGCAGGAAACAAATGTTTATTTAAAAAGAAACGGGGTTAATTGTAAATAATTCCCATCTCTAAGTTCAACTCTGTTTATCTCGAAATCAATTTTTTTTCAACTTTATCGATTCAACTACATTTATTATATAGTCTCCCATTCGCTCACATTCGCTTATAATATCCATATAGAAAACGCCGTTTTGATATGAGTATTCCAGATTGTTTAAACTTTCTACGTTTTTACGTTTCAGCAAGTTGCGTTGTTCGTTAATGGCATCTTCCATGTTTTGGCTCTCAATGAACTCTTTCTCGGTTATCTGAGGTAAAGAGAGAACATGCTGCATATTCGCTAATGCTTCATCCAGAAGTTGATACATTGAGTTTATGTTTTCAATGATACTTTCTTCAAATACGGCTTCGGCATCCATTTTGCGTTTCAAGTGGCGACCAATGTTACAGCAAGCATCGGCAATACTCTCTATTTCGGTAACAGCGCGTAAAATGGAGCGTATATGCTCTTTACTTTGATTACTAAGTCTTCCTTCGGCAACTTTGCCCAGATATGAGCCAATTTCAACTTCCATTCTGTCGGATATATCTTCGTATTTCTCTATCCGATTATATAGTTTGAGGAACTTTTTGTCGTTATGGTTCATATTTGTCATCTTCTTCACAAAGCCGAACATTTTACGAACACGTTTGGCGAAAACTTCAGTCTCTTTTTCAGCTTGAAGAATTGAAAGCTCTGCTGTGGAAAGCATTCCTGTAGAGATAAATTTAAGAACAAACTCTTCGTCGTCGTCTTCTCCCGTCTTAGGACGAATAACTTTGAGACATATCTTTTCGTACAACTTCACAAACCATATCATTATTAGTACATTAATAATATTAAACAAGGTGTGAAACAGCGAAAGTCCGTAAGAAGTAGCAGCTTGGTAAGATATGTAAGCCTCTTGTTTTGACACCAAGTGAGCGGGTAGTTCCGATTTTGAGAGTGTAGTTATCTGGTTATACTCTTCGGCAGATAAAGAGTTTATGAAATTTGACATGCCTGCCGGATTTGCAGGACCGTAATTTATCAATATATGCTCTACCATATTCACAAAATATTTGAAAACGAAAAGCAACCATATTACACCTAACACATTAAACAGGAAGTGTGCGAATGCAGCTCTTTTTGCCGATATATTTGCAGGAATGGCAGCCAGATTGGCAGTTATGGTTGTTCCTATATTTTCGCCCATAATCATTGCTGCTGCCGAGGGGAAGTCTATCCATCCTTTTGTTGCCATGATAAGCGTAAGAGCAACTGTTGCACTCGACGATTGAACAATTATTGTAAGAACACTACCTATAAGCAGGTAAAACAGTGTTGACCAGATGCCCATATCGGAAAAATTCTGCACGAACGACAAAACTTCGGGGTTGTTTTGCAGATCGGGCATAGAGGATTTCAACAAGTCGAGTCCCATAAAAAGGAATGCGAACCCGAAAATAAATTCTCCTGTTGATTTCCGCTTACTTTTAGAAGAGAAAATAAGAGGAATGGCAATCCCCATCAGCGGAATAGAGAGTGCACTGATAGAAAATTTACCAAACCCAAATATTGCAATAAGCCATGCGGTGGCAGTTGTTCCGATATTGGCACCCATAATAACGCCAATTGATTGAACCAAGCTCAGTAGCCCTGCGTTTACAAAACTCACAACCATCACCGTTGTTGCGGATGAGGACTGTATAAGAGCAGTTATCAATACGCCTGTAAGGACACCCATAATCCGGTTTTTAGTCATCGCAGACAAAATGTCGCGCAATTTGTTTCCGGCAAGTTTTTGTAATCCTTCGCTCATTATCTTCATTCCGTACAGGAATAGACCTAATGAACCGATGAGTTTTAAAAAGTCGAAGAATGTATATTCCATATTCAATAAAAATGTGTAATTTAGCGGACAAATATAAGGCAAAAAAAAGAAGCCTCAAAGAGTTGTAAAAATAATTTAAAACTAATAACTGTAAATGCTTGAAACTGTAAAAGTTCATTGTTTAAATACAAATGAGAAAAAAGATGTGCCTATTGGCTCTTCTTTGGAACAACTGATTAAAGTTTTCGGAATAGAAACGCCATATTTAATTGCTAATGCCAGAGTAAATAATAGAACGGAGTCGCTATCTTATCGGGTTTATAATCCGAAAACGGTAGAATTTGTCGATATTAGCAACAATTCTGCCATGCGTACATACGTGCGTTCGCTCTGCTTTATTTTGGCAAAAGCGGTTGATGATCTGTTTCCCAATACTAAAATTTATATCGAACACGCTGTTTCTAAAGGATATTATTTTGAAATAAATGGAGATATTGAGATTGGTGAAGCCGAATTGAATGCCATAAAAAAACGCATGCATGAAATTGTGGACGCCAATATCCCTTTTGTACAGGTGGAAGATGAGACGGGAAAAGTGGTAGAACTGTTTCGTAAGTATGGAATGGAGGATAAAGCGTTGTTGCTGGAGACATCCGATTTCTTGTATGCTCGTTACTCTAAGTTGGATAATTATATTGATTATTACTACGGAAGTTTAATGCCTTCATCGGGATATATAACAATGTTTGATGTACAACCGTTAAACGGAGGATTTCTGCTTCGTGTTCCAAATAGAGAACATCCTGTTGAATTAGAGCCTTTCGTGCGTCAAGATATGCTGTCGGAAGTATATCGCGAGCAGTTGCGTTTTCTGAAGATATGCAAACTTGATAATGTTGGCGATTTAAACAAAGCCAAACGCGAAGACCGTATTCACGAGGTAATTCAGGTAGCCGAGGCTTTTCAGGCGAAACAGATTGGTGATATTGCAGAAGAGATTACACGCAAGTTTCAGGATGGTGTGAGAATAGTACTTATCTCAGGACCTTCGTCTTCGGGAAAAACTACGTTTCGTAAGCGTTTAGAAATTCAATTGATGGTAAACTCGCTAAAACCTGTAGGAATTTCACTCGACGACTATTTTGTTAACAGAGAGCAAACGCCACTCGATGAGTATGGAAATAAAGATTACGAGTCGTTATATTCATTAGATTTGGATTTGTTTGGGAAACATTTAGTTGCTCTTTTGCAGGGGGACAAAGTAGAGTTGCCTTCATATAATTTTGTGACCGGAGAACGTGAATACAAAAATAATTTTCTTAAAATGGAGAAAAACAGTGTGCTGATTGTTGAAGGTATTCACGCATTGAATCCCGAACTGACTCTGCATATTCCCCGTGAAAATAAATTTATGATATATGTTTCGGCTCTCACATCCATATCGTTAGATAATCACAACTGGATTCCCGCATCAGATAACAGATTATTGCGAAGAATGATTCGCGACTATCGTTATCGTGGTCATTCGGCTCAGAAAACAATTTCTTTGTGGGAAAGCGTACGTCGCGGAGAAGATAAATGGATATTCCCGTATCAGGAGAACGCAGATGTGATGTTCAATTCGGCAATGATTTACGAGTTGGCGGCTCTTCGCCGTCATGCAGAACCGATTCTTATGCGAGTTCCACGCAACGTCCCCGAATATTCAGAAGCATATCGTTTGCTCAAATTCCTGAAATATTTCAACTACATTACCGACCGAGAACTTCCGCCAACGTCGTTGTTGAGAGAGTTTTTGGGAGGAAGTAGTTTCAGATATTAGTTACGAGTTACAAATACCACAAACATTGGCAAATCGGCATCACATTGGCTTATTGACAAATTAGAAAATTAAAAAATACCCCTGATATTACTATTTCTACAAAAAAATATGTAAGTTTGTGAATTATATTTCTTCAAAAAACTTTATAACCAGATATAAAATGGATAAACCTTATGCAATTGGAATAGATGTCGGCGGAACAAACACCGTTGCAGGCATCGTGGATAAAAGAGGGCAGATTGTAAATAGCGGAAAAATAAAAACGTCCACACACGCAAATGTGGAAGATTATTTGGACGAATTGAGCAATTTGCTGAAAAAACTTATTATTGAATCAGACGCTCATGATAAAATAAAAGGTATAGGCGTAGGTGCACCAAATGGCAACTACTTTACGGGAAGTATCGAATTTGCGCCCAATTTACGTTGGCAAGGTGTGATTCGTTTAGCCGATATGCTCAAAGAGAGAATCGGAATACCTGTGGCATTAACAAACGATGCCAATGCGGCAGCCATTGGCGAAATGGCTTACGGAGCGGCACGAGGAATGAAAGATTTCATTGTTATCACGCTTGGCACCGGAGTCGGCAGCGGAATTGTGGTAAACGGACAATTGGTTTACGGACACGACGGTTTCGCAGGTGAACTCGGTCACACCATTATTCGTCGCGATAACGGACGTCCTTGCGGTTGTGGTAGAAACGGATGTTTGGAAACATACACATCGGCAACAGGAGTTGCTCGTACAGCAAGAGAATACCTGGAACTTTATCCTGATAAGCAAACCAAACTTCGTGAAATTCCGGCTGACAAAATTACATCGAAAGATGTTTACGATGCAGCTATAGCAGGAGACGAGATAGCAAAAGATATCTTTAAATTTACCGGAGATGTTTTAGGTGAAGCTCTTGCCGATTTCGTTGCTTTTTCAAGTCCCGAAGCAATAATTTTGTTTGGCGGATTAACTCATGCAGGTGATCTTATTATGACCCCGATTCGTGAAGCTATGGAAAAGAATATGCTTCGTATATTTAAAAATAAGGTAAAGCTTTTATTCTCGGAACTCAAAGAGAGCGATGCGGCTGTACTTGGTGCAAGCGCGTTAGGTTGGGAAGTGAAGGAGTAACTTAATTAACACAGATATAAACTGTCTAAATCCACAATCAATGCGGATTTAGACAGTTTTTTATTCAGCAAAATCCATTCCATCAGTCTTATACTTTTCCGATAACAACTTAATAAAATTACTTATCTGTGCCACAGCAGCTTGAGTTTTGTTAGAAATCTCTCTCTTTTGAAGTTTTAGAAGCATATATCCGTAAAGAGCGATAAAACATGTCTCTATTTCCGAAGTATCAGCCTGTCCCGATTTAGCTCTAAGTGCAACAATGTGTGGCAAAGTTTTGTAATAAGTGACAATATATGCAGATTCGCTCGGATTATTCACTATACGGAGATGTAGATCGGTTAGCTCAATAATAATGTTCTTGTTGATTTGCAAGTGCCCTTTTTCTTGCACACCTTCCGATTTCATCATCATAATAAGTCCTTCGTACCAATCGCGTGCATTTTTTTGCTCCTCTCCCAACTGATAAATTGTTTTAACAAGCGTCTCTTCGACCATTTCTATATCTAAATTAAGTGCACGTAAAATGTCTTCCATCTGCCACATAAAGAGCAGATATTCGGCAATATTGTCTTGTTTGTTCGGAATCATCTTTTTTTTAATTGACAGGTTTATAAGTAAACAGATTTTTAGTTTAAAAGCTGAATGTAAACAATTTAAATATATTTTACACTGACATATTATATGTTACAGCAACATTTTTGACAACCGACATCGGTCATCCGACATTATAATAATGCAATCTAAATATTCATTCTACACAAAACTTTTACTATTTTTGTACAAAATTACAACAATATGCTCAACTACCATACTTTTGAGGCAGGTAAATTTTATGCCGATGGAGGTGTTATGTTTGGTTCGGCACCGAAAAAATATTGGTCGAAAAAATATCCTGTCGATAAAGACAATCTTTGCATATTATCGATGCGTTGTCTGTTGATTGAAACGCAATCCCGTTTGATTTTGGTAGATACGGGTGTGGGTGATAAGCACTTTTCGAAGTTGAAATATTACAAATTTCACGATGTGAAAAATATCTCCGAAACGATAGCGGAAAAGGGATTTGGCACGGATGAAATTACCGATGTTGTGCTTACGCATCTGCATTTTGACCATTGTGGCGGTTGCACCCAAATTGGGCAAAACAACAAGGCTATTCCCGTTTTCCCCAACGCAACTCACTGGGTCAGTCGCAAACAGTGGGAAAATTATCGTTCGCCGTCGCAATTTGAAGCCTATTCGTTTTTCTCTGATAATATAGAACCAGTATATCATGCAAATCGACTGCAACTTGTGGAAAAAGATATGGAGCTGACCCCAAATTGCAGCATAAAACTTTTCGATGGGCATACGCCCGGACAAATTGCACTGTTTTTCGAAACAGAGAACAAAAAATATGTTTTCCCGGGAGATGTTATCCCAACTTCGCTACATCTAAACCTCGGTTGGCTGTCGGCATACGACAATAATGCATCGCTGGCGTTTGACGAGAAAAAACGGCTGTTGGATATTTGTAGAGATGAAAATAGAATATTCATTTTTTATCACGATGCATACAAAATAGAATCAAAACAATAAATGCTTGTCTGTAATGTGTCCTTAAAAACATTTATCAATTACCACGAGTTTTAACTCGTGGGTAAAACCGCCTTAGAAAACGGGCTTTAGCCCAAGATTGTTTAAATTTTGGCTAAAGCCTTATTGAATTTATAACTATTTATCCACGCCCTAAAGGGCAGTGCTAATTGATTATGAAGTTTTGCGAATAGTCATGAAATAATATAAAACAATTTAATCATTATTATATATGCTTTACACAAACTGTGATATTCTGAAAGAAAAAATCAACAGGTTGTACAACGAATCGCAACCATTTTTTTTCGCTATAAATTATGAAATGACCGAAGGATATTTGGTGGAAAACCCGCTAAATCAGTCTGAAATATATTTCTATTTTCCTACCGGAAAAAACAAATCATCGCAACCACCAACAGATGTTGATGTTGAGTTTGAAGTGATTCCAAACAATCGCGAAAGTTATAAAAGCAAATTCGAAAATTTGCAAAAATATCTGCAAAACGGAGAAATCTCCTATGTCAACTTAACGGAACGGACACAAATTAAGACAAATCTAAATTTGGAAAATATTTTTTCATTAAGTAATTCGCCGTATCAGATTTATGTCCCAAACAGATTTGTCTGTTTTTCGCCCGAAAGATTTATAAAAATTGAAGATGACAAAATCTCTACAAATCCTATGAAAGGCACGATAGATGCAAGTTTGCCCAATGCCAAAAAAATTATTATCGAAGATAAAAAAGAGATAGAGGAGCATAATGTTGCAGTTTCGCTTATAATCAGTGAACTTGAATTTGTAGCCACCGATGTTGAAGTGGTTCGACACAGATATATTGATAATATTCGTACAAACAGGAAAAATCTGTTGCAAGTGAGTTCCGAAGTTGTAGGAACGTTAAAAGAAGAGTGTAAAAACTCAATAGGCGATACCATATTTTCTTTGTTGCCGGGAGCATCTATAATTGGGGAACCAAAACAAAAAGCCGTGGAAATTATAAGAGAAGTAGAAAAAATAGACAGAAATTATTACTGTGGCATAGCCGGATACTTCGATGGAAAAGCTCTCGATTCGGCTGTGTTGATACGTTTTATTGAGCAAGACAACAACAATTTATACTTTAGAAGCGGTGGAGGAGTTACCGCAAAAAGTATTTGCAAAAACGAGTATCAAGAGGTGTTGAACAAGGTATATCTATCTTTTTAATGAGTGAGAAAACCATCTTTTTAGAGACAATAAAAATAGAAAACGGAACAGTCTGTAATTTCGACTTTCATCAACGCAGATTGGCTGAAACCGCATATCTGCACTATAAAACAGAACCATTTCTGGATATAAAAATGTCCGGTATTCCCCAAAAATTGAGAGATAAAAGAGTGAAATGCAGAATTTTATATGCAGAAGATATTCTTTCGGTGGAATTTCATGCTTATCAAGCCAAACAAATTCGCTCTTTGCAAATAGTTGAGGATAACAATATTATTTATAATTATAAATATGCCGATAGAAGTTCTCTTAACAGATTATTAGAGAAAAGAGACGGTGCTGACGAAATAATTATCTTGAAAAACGGCAAAATAACAGACTCTTCTTATAGTAATCTTGTTTTTGAAACACGTGACGGACAATTATTTACGCCCGAATCATTTCTATTGAACGGCACAAAACGACAATTCTTACTGCAAAATGGCACTATTTCAGAAAAAGAAATTTCCGTTAACGATTTGCACCTTTACGAGAGAGTCTATTTTATAAATGCTATGCTCGATTTGGAAGATAATATTTCGGTAAGAGTCGAAAATATTTTGAATAGATATCATATTATGACCTCTGATTAATAAGACAATTGTGTTACGTATTACATTGTACAAGAAACGATGGCTTTGCCTTCGATATTAAAAATTTGAAATAGATATATTTCGCATGCGAGCAGATAAAAGCACATTGTAGTTGTAAAATCTCCATTGTACATAAACATATCGCAACAATCAATAATTGTTAATTGTTATTTTTTAATTCTTAATTTAAAATCTCCCACCAAATCTCCGGCAAATACACATTTTCAAGTTCTATCGCTTTTCGAAATAGTGAAGCCATCTCTTCATCACGAAAACCGGCAATACCGCACCCGACACGTGTTACAAGGAATATCATTTCAGGATTTTCACGAGCAAATTCGATAAAATCATCCACGTAAGGTTTGATAGCATTCAAGCCACCGTGCATTGTAGGGATTGCATAGCTCCTGCCATGAAGTCCCACTCCTTCGCCCCATACGGCACCAAAACTATTATGCGCAATCTTAGCGGCACCACCGGCATGCATTCCGTCTAAATTGCTTCCAAAAACAAAAATTTCATTCTCTTCAAGTTCTGTGATAAATTCAGGAGATATACGTTTTGAGCTGTCTGTTTTCATAAGTTTAATTTTTTCTCTGTTTTATATTACAACAGTTCGTTAAATTTTTATTTAGATAGCTTGTAATCAAATAGTTATACATCAGCCCCAATACGGCATATTTATCTGAAATTCAGCGTATTACAATGGCTTTTTTAAAAATATACCGAACTATTGATATTTTTTATTGCAAAAATAATCAATTATAGATAATTTGAAAAGGGTTTTCATTTGTTGTATATTTATAATTATTCAACTTTCGCAAGTATAATAACCTCCTGATTATTAACAAAAAACAGCATATATATTTGGAGAAACTGCTGAAATTCAGTAATTTTAAGTTGCAAAACAAAAGCATTAATAAGCAACGATACTGATTTACATAAAACAGGTCGTCAGATAGATGCGGGTGAAACTGTTTTTCTATAAGGCTTCTAAAAAAGCAACCGGAATACCATGATGACTACCAACACGAAATTGACTTTCTAACACAATTCTATAAAATATACTCAAACCACGCTGGTCGGTAGAGGTATCTTTCAAAGAAAGCATGCAATACCCGAACTTAGGAAAATTCAGGCACAAGATTTTGATACTCAAAATGCAGCCACAATGCTTTGCAGGTTGCAATATAACCTGCTTTCGGTTGTAAAACGATTAAATGACTACGAAAGATTTGCCGAACTGTTTCAATTGGCACAAAAAGATTCACTCTGAATTACCATAACCGAACAGATATTAATTATCATAAAGATTGCAGCAAAATTGTACGAAATTCTCGAAATAGACTCTGAAGTGTTAATACAGAAAATGCTCTCTGAAAATGAAACAATTACAAAAAATTTAAATTTTAAAAACCCACCGCAAGCCGGATAAACGGAACTTACGAAAGTAGAATTACATAATAATAATAGTTATTACAAGTTACAAATTCGGGCGATGTGATAATTTAACTTGATAGTATTTTTGTATATAATATAACTATCTGAAATTCACAACAAACAAATCATATCTTCTCATATTGTAGAATAATTTCCCAAATTGGAAAACAATTTACGATCATCTAATTCTTAATATACTGATTATAAGTGATATTTATAAACTTTAAGAAAACTTTGCATTATTGTTGATAACTATATTGGAAAATATTTTGCAGGTAGAAAAATGTTTTATAAACTTGCAAATTAAAATACAAATGCAAGCATAAAAATATTTTTCATAATAAAACACACAAAATACATACAAAAAAATGAAGAAAAGAAATTACACGTTCGATGAAGCGTATCAGGCTTCATTGGATTACTTTCAGGGAGATGAACTCGCAGCGAAAGTTTGGGTTAGCAAATACGCATTGAAAGACAGCCATGGAGACATTTATGAAAGAAATCCCGAAGACATGCATTGGCGATTGGCAAAAGAGATTGCTCGAATCGAGAATAAATATGCCAACCCGCTTAGCGAGCAGGAGTTGTTTGACCTATTCGACCGATTCCGTTATATTATCCCACAAGGAAGCCCGATGACAGGAATAGGGAATGATTTTCAAGTAGCATCATTATCAAACTGTTTTGTGATAGGTTTGAATGGAAGTGCCGACTCTTATGGCGCAATTATCCGTATTGATGAGGAGCAAGTGCAACTGATGAAACGTCGTGGCGGAGTAGGTCATGACTTGTCGCACATTCGCCCGAAAGGCTCGCCTGTAAAGAATTCTGCATTGACCTCCACCGGATTGGTGCCGTTTATGGAGCGTTATTCAAATTCAACACGCGAGGTGGCACAAGACGGCAGACGCGGTGCATTAATGTTAAGCGTATCTATTAAACATCCTGATGCCGAAGATTTTATCGATGCAAAATTGGAGCAAGGAAAAGTTACCGGAGCTAATATCTCCGTTAAGATAGATGACGATTTCATGCAAGCAGTTTCCGAAGAGAAATCATATACACAGCAATATCCCATTGATTCTACCAACCCTTCTTACAAAAAATCAATTAACGCAAAAAAGTTGTGGGAAAAGATTGTACATAATGCTTGGCGTTCAGCTGAACCGGGAGTACTGTTTTGGGACACAATAATTCGCGAATCGGTAGCCGACTGTTATGCCGATTTGGGTTTTAAAACAGTATCGACCAATCCATGTGGCGAAATTCCGCTTTGTCCTTACGATAGTTGTCGTCTGTTGGCAATCAATCTCTATTCGTATGTGGTAAACCCGTTCAAAGAAGATGCTTATTTCGATTTCGAACTTTTCAGCAAACATGTGAGATTAGCACAAAGAATAATGGATGATATTATCGACCTGGAGTCTGAAAAGATTGATCTAATACTCGAAAAGATTGAATCTGATCCTGAAACAGAAGAGGTTAAGCAGGCAGAAAGAAATCTTTGGAATAAAATACGCACCAAAACTCTTGAAGGTCGTCGTACAGGTGTTGGTATTACTGCAGAAGGAGACATGCTTGCAGCGTTGGGTATCCGTTATGGAAGCGAAGGTGGAAACGATTTTTCTGAAGAGGTACATAAAGTATTGGCTCTTAATGCCTATGCATCATCAGTTGAGATGGCAAAAGAGCGTGGTGCATTCCAAGTTTATGACGCAAAAAGAGAAAAAAATAATCCATTTATAAACAGATTGAAAAATGAAGATAGTCAGCTATATGACGATATGATAAAATATGGACGTCGCAATATTGCTTGTCTTACGATTGCACCTACGGGCACAACCAGCCTAATGTCTCAAACTACTTCGGGTATCGAACCTGTATTTATGCCGGTTTACAAACGTCGTCGCAAAGTTAATCCGAACGATAAAGATGTAAGAATCACTTTTGTTGACGAAAATGGAGATTCTTGGGAAGAATATACTGTTTTCCACCACAAATTTGTTACTTGGATGGAGGCTAACGGTTATTCAACTACCAAAATATATAGCAACGAAGAGATTGACGAATTGGTTGAAAAATCGCCATATTTTAAAGCTACATCGAATGATGTGGATTGGTTGCAAAAAGTTAAAATGCAAGGACGTGTTCAGAAATGGGTTGACCATTCCATTAGTGTAACTATCAATCTACCTGCCGACACAACCGAAGAACTTGTTGATAAATTGTATATGGAAGCCTGGAAAAGCGGCTGTAAAGGTTGTACTGTGTATCGCGATGGCTCAAGAGCCGGTGTTCTTATTGCTAATGATGATGCTGTTGGTAAAAATGATGACGATTGTTATGAATTGCCGCAAATATTAACATCGCGTCCTACAGAGTTGGAGGCTGATGTAATTAAGTTTCAAAACAACAAAGAGAAGTGGATTGCATTTATCGGACTGGTTGAAGGACGTCCTTACGAGATTTTCACGGGGATAAATGATGAAGATGACGGTATTATGCTTCCAAAAAGCGTAAATTCGGGGAAAATTATAAAAGCTTATGATAGCGACGGTCGCAAACACTACGATTTTCAATTCCAAAACAGACGTGGTTACAAAGTAACTATAGAAGGATTGGACGGAAAGTTTAATCCTGAGTTCTGGAACTACGCGAAACTTATTTCCGGAGTATTGCGTTATGGGATGCCTATCGATCAGGTTATAAAACTTGTATCTGGGCTTGAATTGGATAGCGAAACTATCAATACTTGGAAAAACGGCGTTGAACGTGCGCTTAAAAAATATTTACCAAACGAAACAGAAGCTAAAGGACAAAAATGCCCTGTTTGTGGGCACGAAACTCTTGTTTATCAGGAAGGTTGCCTAAAATGCAGAAACTGTGGAGCTTCTAAATGTGGATAGATTTTATTTGGTAGCATCCTGAAAGAATAATCCTTTTGGGATGCTGCTTTTTTCATTGACTAAATATAATGATTATCCGTACTTATACCTGAATTTATTTTGAATAACCAACACAAGCTATCGGTAGTCTGCCCGATAGAGCTTATCCAAAATATCTGCGGTTAAACTTGTAACATAGCTCATACAGATAATTTTGTAATAATTCTGGCTTAAATTTTATATACCTATCACCTTGATACTTATCCACAATACAACAGAATTAAAAACAATCAATAAACTTGACTAATCGAGATAAAACGTATTTGTTTTAAGGACAACTGTGTTTTTTAAAGAACACTAATGGATGGTTTTATCAAAATCTCTGAAAAACTTATCAATTATGAAATAAAAATCAGTAACTTTATGGTCCGGAATCATAGAGAAGTTATCAGTAAGAATTTATTAGTCAGAACTTAAAGCCTTTAACTCTAAATTTTCTGCTATACACCTAATGATTAGGCTATTTTCTTACATCGAACTTACGTTAAACTGAAAAAAACAAACACATCAATCATTCAATATTAAAAACAAATATCAAAATAATAAACATGAAATCATTAAAAGAACTCTTTCGTATAGGCAATGGTCCATCGAGCAGCCATACAATGGGTCCTAAGAAAGCAGCAGAGATGTTCCTCGAAAGAAATTTACAAGCCAAGAAGTTTGAGATAACACTCTATGGAAGTCTTGCTGCAACAGGAAAAGGACACTTAACTGACGAAGCTATTTTAAAGGTATTAGACCCTGTTGCTCCTACATCAATAGTGTGGCTACCCAAAACATTTTTACCATTTCACCCCAACGCATTGAAACTCGATGCTTACGACTCCGATAACAAAAACATAGATACCTGGACTGTTTACAGCATAGGGGGAGGTGCATTGAGCGATGGCACACAAATAGTGGGATTATCCGAAGCGGCAGAACGAGATATTTACCCACTTACCAATATTACCGATATAAAAAAGTGGTGTGAAGAGAACGGAAGAACTTATTGGGAGTACGTTGAAATGCACGAAGATACCGATTTGTGGGATCACTTACGTGAAGTATGGAAAGTAATGAAAGCTGCCGTAAAAAGAGGTTTAGAAAATGAAGGTGTTTTACCCGGTCCGCTCAACTTGCAACGCAAAGCGGCATCATACTTTATTAAAGCAAAAGGATACAAATCATCGCTTCAATCGCGTGGCTTGGTTTTTGCCTATGCCTTGGCAGTTTCGGAAGAGAATGCATCCGGCGGTAAGATTGTAACAGCGCCAACATGTGGTTCTTGTGGTGTATTACCTTCGGTATTGTATCAACTGGAAGATAGTCGTGATTTTGGCGAAACACGAATTTTGAGAGCATTAGCCACTGCCGGGCTGTTTGGTAATGTAGTAAAACAAAACGCATCTATTTCGGGAGCCGAAGTGGGTTGTCAAGGAGAAGTGGGTGTTGCTTGTTCAATGGCAGCTGCTGCTGCAAGTCAGTTGTTTGGTGGTAGTCCGGCACAGATAGAATACGCTGCCGAAATGGGCTTAGAACACCATCTGGGTATGACTTGCGACCCTATTTGCGGCTTAGTTCAAATTCCGTGTATCGAGCGTAATGCTTATGCTGCAGCACGTGCCATGGATGCAAATCTATACTCATCATTTACCGATGGAACACACCTTGTATCGTTTGACCGAGTGGTTGAAGTGATGAAACAAACAGGGCACGATTTGCCTTCTCTGTACAAAGAGACAGGAGAAGGAGGACTGGCTAAAGGATACAATGGTAGAAAGAAAACTATTTAAGGTCTGCCGAATAAGTCATACTATTTTGAATTTCAGCAAAATATACCTATAAATAGTTGTGCTTTTCATGAATCCCGTTAATCTTTATTCCAACGCCATTATTGCAAACGATGCTAACCAATGCTCTCCGCCGTAATTGCCTTCAAAAACCAACGGTAACGCATTGCTCAGCAGTTGTTGCGATGTTGTGGAAAAAACCTGTTTTAAAGGGTGGCTATTCGGTAAATATTGTGCAATATTGTTCATACACCAAGCTCGTGAAAAAGAAAGCCCAACCAGATGAACAGTTTGAAAATCATTCAAATCGCTGACTTCGGGTATTTCACATAATCTGTCGATACTCCTTTTTGTAAAGAAATTATCTATCCAGATAGAAAACTGTTCAGGTTCGAGAACTCTCTGCATTAAATCGGCTGTTTGCAAACTTGGCGAAAAGAAATCTGCACCGTCGGGTTCTAAGTGAGCCGGTGTTTCCGTATCTTTTACGTAAAAATATAATGCTTTTTCTATAAGCTGTTTTTCAAAATCAACATTACAAGTTGCTTTTGCCCAATCAATTGCGAAACCAAGAGCAAAAGCGGTATTGGGATGAACACCCGTACGATTGGGATAAGTTTGTTTAGGCAAAAAACTTATCCAAAGTTCTACTATCTTTTTTGTTAAAGGTGCGAGATTTTCATGCCATCTCTTTGCAACAGGCTCATCCCATGTCGATAATTCTTCATCAAGTTTTAAAACCCATGCCCAGCCATAAGTTCTTTCAAATATTGATGCGAATTGATAATCGGAGAAATATTGTGTTTCTTTCTCGATTTTCTCTTTCACAAAAGAGTTGTTCAATGTTTTTATTATTTCATCTCTATTTGAGATATCAGGTATTTTCTTCAATAGTCGCACCAACATCCAATGACCGTGTACACTGCTATGCCAGTCGAAACAGCCGTAAAAAACAGGATGCAACTCTTTAGGCGAAAGATTTGCCTCGTCGGCATTATTAATGATATGTCCTGTTTTATTGGGATATTCTTGATTTATACAACTTAAAGGTAATTTTGAGAGTTGTAGTGCAATTTCATTGTTAAGTTCGACTCTGTTTTGCGAACAAACAAGAGAAAATCCGGATATTACAAACAGACATGATAAACAAAGTAAATAGACATATTTCATAATTGATAATATTTTTTGTTTCAAAGATAGTGATTTTGTCTGTTTATTAAACCAAAACGTCATTACAGTTAGCTATTTATATCAGTTTTTGGTAAAAAATCATAAATCGCAGTTCTAAAATTATAAAATTCTTATAATCTTTTGTCTTGCATCTTATCTCTTATATCTTTGCTCTATTGTTATTAAGTTTTCTTAGTAAAGATAATTTGTTAAAACCAAATATAGAAAATATATTTGTTGTAGAAATTCACAATAAAAATGAACAAATATGAAAAAGATTTCAGCAATATTTCTTTTCGTTATAATTAGTTTCGCAAACTTCGCTCAAAGCCCTGATTTTGAGGCTCCGAAGTATAACGAAATTGAAGAGAACATTAAAAACGAGTTTTCCAATCTTTATTATCCTAAATTGATGGAACGCTACAACACCGGCGATTCAACTTTTACAGCTGATGAGCGAAGACACTTGTATTACGGATATGTTTTTCAATCCACATATATTCCAAACGAGATTTCCGAATACAACGGTAAAATGTCAGATTTGCTTGCTAAACAATATTTGGATGATAAAGATTATGAGATGATTTTGGATTATGCCAATGAGTTATTGAAAGAAGACCCGTTTAATATACGTGCACTTAACGCTCAATTGTTAGTTTACGCACAAAAGAATGATGTTGAATCGTATAAAAAAATTATTCAGAAAAAACGAAATATACAACTTGCAATAATAAAATCCGGCGATGGTATGTCTAAAACAACACCATATTATGTGATTAAAGTATCGCATGAATACGATATGCTAGGTTTCTTGGGGTTTCAGTTCGGAGGAACAGACATGATTGTAAAGAGGAGCAATTGCAATTATTTGTCTTTGGCAAACAACAGGTTTGGTATTGATAAACTCTATTTTGACATTTCTCCTGTACTTAAATATGCCAGCAAACATGGTATAGGGAAATTATAGTAGATAAAAGAGCAAAGACACAAATACTGATAATCAATAAATCTAAAGATACTGCCTGAAAGCTCCCCGGAATTTATCGGGACAAACAGTACTTTATTAAAGGAGAGCTTTTCAAGCAGAGCCTGTATATTTATTGACATCCGCAAGAATTTTCGCCTATTCAAGCGATAAAGTGTTTTTTATCGAACAGCAATGAGTATTGATAGGCAAAATAAAATATTGCGTCAAAACAATATAAAGTTCCTTATTTTTTCTTTTATACAAAAATGCGTATTTTATAACCGCGATGTGCCTTTTTTCATACGAAAATTGTTTATCGTATTATTTATCTGATAATATGTCAATTACATTGTTTAAAAGTGAACAAAATCACATTGAAAGAAAGTTTGGACAAGGAAAATCCGGTTACAATTTTAATAAAATAAAGGTAAGAAACGAAGAGTAATACATGCAAGAATTGGTTCAGTGCTACCGATATTAAACTCAAAAAAAAACAAAAAACACGCCTGAACAACGAACGCTCCATACGTATCGTTATTCAGTCGTGTAAAAAAATGTTTAGAATCAATCAGTAAGATTTTTTCTTACTTTTTCCTCCCCAAAAACGACCTGTAATTTTTTTCATAATGAAAGCCACAACAGCAGGCTTACCAACCTGCCAAGCCACTTTACTCACTAAGGGTAGATTTGATGCCAAAATATTCAGCCATGCCATTCTGTTCTTCTTTCCCGAAAGGGGGAATATAGATTCGGAATAGCCACTCGTAAGAGTATCTATCGTTTCTACAAACTTAGTTTTAACGCTTGAAGCAACACCTTGTGTAAGCATGCTACCCCAATTATCTTCCAAATATTGCATCTGATACGATAATCTTTGTGCGGCAATAGCACGGTTTTCACGCAATCGCTTCTTCTCTAAACAAAGTTCATCAAGGGGTGTCAGTTTGTAGGTTCTCATTGTTTTATCTTTGAAAAATCAACTTCGTTATCCTCTTTTTTCATTAAAAAACTAACTACAGAATTTGTAATATTTCGTTTAATGACATTTTTAAAAAGAAATAATACGAATAAAATTAATAGTAATAGTCCGGCAACTACTCCAAAACCTTTCCAAAAACTATCAAAAACCGACTCTGAAAGATAGAATCCGAGAGTAAAAAACAGAAAACCGAGAAATTGGAATCCCAAAATAAACATTAGCAGTATAAACGAAATGGTCGCACTACCTTTGCTTATTTTTTCATAACCCTCTAATTTAGCTATTCCTAATGTGTTTACAACATAACTCGAAATATCACTCTTCATTTCCTCGAGCAACGAGGTTACAGTTTTTTTTTCTTGCATTAAGGAGGTGTTTTTTTAATTTCTGTTATTTAGCCAGTTCTTTTTTAGCTATATCAGCAATATCATCAATATCTTCTTTCAAATCTGCAACTTCATTTTTTCCTCTGTAGATAGCAGACTTTACATTAGCACGCACTTTATCGGCAAACTCTGTTGCTTGCTCAAGCCACTCTTCTTTCTTGTCTGAACCCATAATATAACCTACAGCAGCACCAAGAGCAACTCCAATACCTAATCCTAATAATAATTTAGCTTCTGATTTCATAATTTTTTTTGGTTTTAAAAGATTGTTAATTGTTTTTTTCTAATTAAAATTAAGTCGTTTTTATTTGTTTGAAATACATACAAATTAATCTCATTTGAGATTCACTATATGTAAAACGTATTTGCAGGAAAAATGTTTTCATTATAATAACATTTCTAAACAAAGATAGAATTTTAAAAGGACAATTCAAAAACAAATCTCAGCTATTTTATACCGAAAAGATATTAAACATAAATATTAAAAAGAATCCACGTTTATTTATTCTTTTTCTATCGCCTCACCCAAAAGCGTAGCCGGAGTAAAGTCTGTTATCCGTACACGAGCAAACTGCCCTATTTTGTAATTTTTCTTATCGAAAACCACCACTTTATTCTGTTCGGTTCGTCCAAACAGTTGCTCCCTCGAACGTTTTGAAAAACCTTCTACTAACACTTCAAACTCTTTGCCCAAATCGTCTTCGTTGCTTGTACGTGAAAGCTCCAATTGCAAGTCGATAATCTCTTGCAATCTTCTTATTTTCACATCATCCGGCACATTATCTTCCAATTTTTGAGAAGCAAATGTCCCCGGTCTTTCGGAATACTTAAACATAAATGCCGAATCGAAACCAACTTCGCGCATCAGAGAGAGAGTCTCTTGGTGGTCTTCTTCTGTTTCGGAATGAAATCCGCACATAATATCGGTAGAAATTCCACAATCGGGAATAATCCTTTTTATGGCTGCTATTCTATTCAAATACCATTCTCTATTGTATTTTCTATTCATAAGTTTCAACATACGCGAACTTCCCGACTGAACAGGCAAATGAATATAGTTACACAAGTTTTTATATTTGGCAATCACTTCTAATGTCTCGTCGCTCATATCTTTCGGATGCGAAGTCGTAAACCGCACTCGCATTTGCGGAACTTCTTCGGCAACCATTTCAAGCAGAGCCGGGAAATCGATATTAACTTCATCGTTTACAAAGTGATACGAATTTACATTTTGCCCCAACAAAACAACTTCCCTAAAGCCTCTGTCACGCATATCACGTAACTCATTAAGAATACTTTCAGGCTCACGGCTACGCTCACGACCACGAGTATATGGCACTATACAATAAGTACAAAAGTTGTTACATCCGCGCATTATAGAGATATATCCCGAAATATTCACTCCCGGCATCTTCAAAGGAATTACATCTTTATAGGTTTCCGTTTTTGACAACTCTATATTCATTGCTTTTTCGCCCTGCTCAACAGCTCCTATTAAATTGGGCAAATCGAGATAAGCATCGGGTCCTACAACCAAATCGGCATAATGGTTATCAATCAGTTCTTGTTGTACACGCTCAGCCATACAACCTAATATTCCAATAATTAAGTTTTTCTTCTTTTTATTTCTTATCGCGTTCAGATATTCGAGTCTCTGAATAACTTTCTGCTCGGCATTATCTCTAATCGAACAGGTGTTAATAAATATTAAATCGGCATCTTCTTCATTTTCGGTTATTTCATAACCTTCCATCCTCATAATGGAGGCTACCACTTCCGAATCCGCCACGTTCATTTGACAACCATAAGTTTCGATAAACAGTTTTTTTTCTTCTTGTAAATTAGACATTACACTCATTTTTTAATTTTTATACTACACACATCGTCAAGGATGACGAAGTTTAAACTGTTTTATTGTTAAATGATATATATTTTTTTGAATAGACAATGTAGTTTTAAGCCAAAAACGCATCTATTACAAGCTGTATATCAGCACATAAAACAGACAATAACAAGTTACAAAACAGTTACCATTATTTTGTTCATATTTTCGTATATCACAAAAAATAACTACTTTTGCAAGAGTACAAAATTAGTAATTTTATGGAATTAGGCGACATAATTTATATTTTAGTCTTATTTTCTTTTTTTATTTTCGGAATAATTAAAGATATCAAAAAAAAAGAAGCTTCCAAACAACAGAATTTACCACCAAACATCCCTACTACGAAGCCTATGGGCAAAAAATCGAAAATGGAAACTTCCTCTTCTCAAAAAAGAAGGGGAAAAAAGGTTCTTGTCCCGCCTATGCCTGACGTCGCAACAACAAGTCAGTACGAATATAAGGATATATCATCTTCAATGCGACCATCGTACGCTTCCGAAGGTATTTCCGCTATTCAAGAGAGACAATTGACACATCAAATTAGTCAAAATATAAACAATAATCCTTTTGTCTCAAAAGACAGAACGCATCCCATTTTAAAGGAACTGACAGGAGAAAATAGAAGTGAAGAACTTCGTAAGGCTGTCATATACAACGAAATATTTGATCGCAAATATTAAATTAGCATTTTACAATCTAAAACAAAACTATTATAATATAACTTAAACTATGGCTTTAAAATTTATTAGCGCACAAGAGGCAGCCTCGCTTGTAAAACATGACAACAACGTGGGATTCAGTGGCTTTACACACGCAGGATGCCCAAAAGTAGTTCCAACTGAAATAGCAAAATTGGCTGAAGCGGAACATGCAAAAGGAAATCCGTTTAAAATCGGCATCTTTACAGGTGCATCCACAGGCGACGGAATTGACGGTGCTTTGGCACGTGCCAACGCTGTTAAATTTCGCACACCGTATCAAACCAACAAAGATATGCGTAATGCTATCAATGACTTAGACCACGATGCAGTAGTATATTTCGATATGCACTTATCGCAAGTGGCACAAGAAATCCGTTACGGTTTTTTAGGTGGAATTGATGTTGCTATTATAGAAGCATGCGATGTAACCGAAGATGGAGAAATAGTACTTACAGCAGGAGTTGGAATTGCTCCAACCATTTGTCGTTTGGCAAAAATCGTAATCGTGGAATTAAATAAAAAAGTTCCACAAAAAATGCGTGGCATACACGACATATACGAACTTCAAGATCCGCCCAAAAGAAAACAAATCAATATCTATGAAGTACAAAACCGCATCGGTCTTGAATTTGTAAAGGTAAATCCCGACAAAATATTTATTGTTGAAACAGATAAAGAGAGCGATGGAGGCGGTTTTGCTCCAATTGATGAAACAACGGCAAAAATCGGTCAAAACGTGGCAGAATTTTTTGTATCGGAAATGCGTAAAGGAAATATCCCAAAAACATTTCTTCCTCTTCAATCGGGTGTAGGAAACATCGCCAATGCCGTATTGGCAGCTCTCGGCGAAAATCAGGATATACCAAACTTTGAAGTTTATACAGAAGTAATTCAAGATGCGGTATTAGATATGATGCGACAAGGAAAAATAAGTTTTGCAAGCGGATGTTCTCTTACAGTAAGCAACGAACAACTACAAAAGCTTTATCGCGATTTAGACTTCTTCAAACAAAAATTGGTGTTGCGTCCGTCTGAAATATCAAACAATCCAGAACTCGTACGTCGTTTAGGTGTTATCGGTATAAACACAGCAATAGAAGTGGATATCTTCGGAAACGTGAACTCTACTCATGTTATGGGAACAAATATGATGAACGGAATCGGAGGCTCGGGCGACTTTACCCGAAATGCCTATATGTCGATTTTCCTGACACCATCTGTTGCCAAAAACGGAGCCATAAGTTGCATTGTTCCGAAAGTAGCACATACGGACCATACCGAACATTCGGTAAAAGTAATAGTTTCGGAATATGGTGTTGCCGACCTTCGCGGAAAAGGTACTCATCAAAGAGCGATAGAGATAATAGAAAAATGCGCACACCCCGATTTTCGTCCAATGTTGCATCAATACATGGATTTGACTAAAAAAGGACACACGCCGCAAAGTATATATGCTTGCTTTGCTTTCCACCAAGCATTATTGGAAACAGGCAGCATGAAAAATGCAGATTTATCGAAATATGTAAAATAATATCCGGAATAAAATTGTCTAAAAAACCCGCTCTCAGGAACGGGTTTTTTGATTTTACAGAAAACAAAAAGTGATATATTTTCGTTTAGCCAAATAGTGCATTAAACAAAACCATTGAAAAGGAGAATAAAACAATGAAAAAAATACTTTTAGCATATCGCTTTAAAACAGAAGGATTGAAAGAACTGGAAGGAAAATACGACATAACAATGCCCAAAGAAAAGGCTTTTAGTCGCGAAGAGATACTCGAAATGATAGAAGATTACGAAGTATTGGTACCCACCTTCGGTTTTTATACGGATAAAGAGATTATCGACAAGGGGAAAAAGCTGGAACTGATTTCAAACTTTGGTGTAGGATATAATAATATTGATGTGGATTACGCCACAAAAAAAGGAGTTGTAGTAACCAATCTGCCGAGAACCACATGTGAGCCGACAGCAGAATTGGCTTTTGCACTACTTACCGGGGCTGGTCGCCGTATAGGATACTATGACAGAAAACTTCGTACGGAAAAAGGAGCCAGCTGGGGAATCTATGCCGAAGCAGGTATGCCTATTTTCGGTAAAACATTGGGAATTATCGGGATGGGCAGAATAGGTCAGGCAATAGCACGTCGTGCAATAGCTTCGGGTATGTCTATTATTTATAACAACAGAAATCGTTTGCCCGAAAATATTGAACAACAATATAATGCAAAATATGTTTCGTTTGACGAATTGATAAGAACGGCAGATTATATTTCGCTAAACGCTCCCTCCACCCCCGAAACAATCCGGATGATTGGCGAAAAAGAGTTTGAAAAGATGAAACCGACCGCCATTTTTATCAATACTGCTCGTGGCAATATGGTAGATGAAAAAGCTTTAGCAAAAGCTCTAAGGGAAGAAAAAATATGGGCTGCGGCATTGGATGTTTATGAAAACGAGCCGAAAATACTGCCCGAACTTTTAGAACTCGACAACGTACTTCTATCTCCCCATGCAGGGACAAAAACAGTAGAAGACCGTATAAAGATGTCTATCGAAATGTCTCGAAATATCGTAGGATTTTACGAAGGAACGTATGAAGTTTCGAGAGTAAATTAATTGTCAATAGATTCTTCTCTCTGTTCAGAGAAGGTTTGAGGCTCAAAGTTCAAAGTTGGATTGCCAATTGGCATCCCCTGTCATTTCGAACGCAATGAAAAATTTATTTATATAGTTCCGGTTAGGAGTATTGAGTTATAAGTTGGAAATCACAAATCAGTCATCAATCTATATCTCTTTGCTCTTTGTTATTTTGTCTTTAGTCTTGTATCTTGAAAAATAAAATGTACGGCAATAATAAAACATCGTATCAAGGTTATACATTATTTTTATAACAATGAGTGCATCAAACATAAAAAAACAACTTATAGCTATGGGAAATCCGCAAAAAGCGGAGCATGCGAAATATTTTTTTAAAACAGGAAAAGGAGAATATGGCGAAGGCGATATTTTTGTAGGTTGCACCAATCCAGAGGTACGTAAAGTGGCATCGGAAAATAAAGACCTATCTTTTCCCGAATTAGAGAAACTTATCACCGACAAAATTCACGAATGCAGACTCACGGCATTAATTATTCTGACCGAACAGTTCAGAAAAGCTAAAGATGCGAAACGAAAAGATATAGTAGACTTCTATCTGGAACATACAGCTGGTATCAACAATTGGGATTTGGTTGATTTGTCGGCATACAAGATTCTGGGCGAATGGCTTACAGATAAAGAGCGTAACATTCTATACGATTTGGCAAAAAGCGAAAATATGTGGGAACAGAGAATTGCAGTTATTGCCACAAAAGCATTTATACAAAACAACGACTTTGTCGATACTATAAAATTGGCTAAGTTGTTTCTCTCTCACAAACACGATTTAATGCACAAAGCTACCGGGTGGATGTTGCGTGAAGTTGGTAAAAGAGATGAAAAAACTTTGACCGATTTTCTCGAAATACACCATAAAACAATGCCTCGCACTATGTTGCGATACTCAATAGAAAAACTGGCATCCGAACAACGAGAATATTATATGAAGCGATAATTTTATCTTGACACAAGACGTAATAATCAATACAAAAGACAATTTAATTTACGATTTATTGAGCGGTCTGTCCACAACAACATACATCCCGACATCGGTTTTCCGACAAAAGAAGCAGATTTTTCACTTCTTTCAAAATGACAAACCCTATTTTGCAACTTTGATATTAAACGACACTATAAAATAATATGACTCTTCACACCCACATATTACCAAACGGATTACGTATTATTCACAGAGAAACTCCATCCAAAATCTCCTATTGTGGCGTAGCTGTAAATACAGGTACTCGTGATGAAAATGAGAAAGAACAAGGCATGGCACATTTCGTGGAACATCTTCTTTTTAAAGGAACAAAAAGACGAAAAGCACACCAAATTACTAATCGAATGGAAAATGTGGGAGGCGAACTCAACGCTTTCACGACTAAAGAAGAGACTTTTATTTATACAACTTTTCTATCGGAATATCTCGAACGAGCGATAGAGTTACTGAACGATATAATTTTTAATTCAACATTTCTCGAAAACCAGATAAGCAAAGAGAGGGAAGTTATATTAGACGAGATAAACAGCTACAACGACTCTCCGGCTGAACTTATTTACGACGATTTTGAAAATATCGCTTTCCACAAACACCAATTGGGACACTATATTCTGGGCACCCCCGAATCTTTGCAGACACTCGACGAAGAGATGATAAAAAATTTCGTAAAAAGACAGTATCGTCCCGAAAATATGGTGCTTTTTTCATTGGGCAAAACTCATTTCAAAAAGATAGTATATCTGGCAGAAAAATATTTCGAACACAAAGATGCCGAAAATAAGGACTTAACAAAACGCATCAAACCTGTTTTCGATAAACCTCGTGAATACTCTGTCGATAAAAATACTGCTCAAACACACATGATTATAGGAATGCCGGCTCTCAACATGTTTCACGAAGACAGATACGCACTATATCTGCTCAATCATATCGTTGGCGGCGGCACGGTGAACAGCAGATTGAATAATTCGTTACGTGAAAAAAACGGTCTTGTTTACAATATAGAATCAGTTCTGACATCTTACACCGACACCGGACTTTTTTCGGTCTATTTAGCCTGCGATAAGAAAGACACCGGCAAATGTATAAAACTGATTAATAAAGAGTTTGACAAACTTTGCGAAACGCCACTCACACAAGCACAATTGGCTACAGCAAAAAGACAATATAAAGGACATTTGGGAATTGCATCCGAAAGCAACGAAAACGTAGCCTTGCGAATGGCAAAGAATTATTTGCATTTCAACAGCTACTCTCCTCTTGAAGAGATATTTAAAAAGATTGATTCGATAAAATCAGAAGATATACATACTATGGCAAATCAAATATTTGGCAATCATATACAGTTTATGGTAAAATATCGGTAATAAATAAACGAGAGTTTAAACTCCCAATCTGCGTTTCATTTCATCAATTTGATTCTCCCACAGAGCAATAGCATCGCCTTTTTCATCTGGTTCGGCAAAATCGGTTATTTGCAAAGCTATTTCTCTCGAAAGTTCCAACTCGTGTAACTGGAATTCGAAATACACATTGTCTTCATCATCGCACCATCTGAAACGAATGCTTGTTTGTGGTTTAACAGATACAACTTCCGCATCGGATGCAGACTTGCTCCAAGTAAATGTATAAATTGTTTCGTCATCGTTGCTGGTTACTTCATCGGCAAACCACTCTGACAGACCATCTACTTGGCTTATCATTCTCCATAAACTGCTGTGTGAAGCTCTCCCCATAACAAATTCTATATGAAATTTTTCCTTTGGCATCGAATATTTTTTTCAAATTTCGCTCAATGTACAACTTTTTTCTGAACTTATAACACTGTATAGACATTTTTTTCAGATAATGATGATAATTTGCACAATAAAAGTAGTGTTCATTATTTTTTTTAACGAAATTCAAAAACAGTATCGACCGGTAATTTTAGGTTGTAAGTAGATGCGAGTTTCGGGTTACGAGCTACGTGTGCCGGATTTCGTGCTACGAGTGAGTGACCTGGAAAAAGGAAAACTTAGCGAACTTTACTCTTAATTTTTGCATCTTTTGCGTAAAACATAAACAGGATAAATCCATAATCGCAAATAACTCCGTCTTGTGTCTCGGCTCTTGTGTCTATTGTCTTTTTTCACTTCAACAAATCGGGTCTAAGCAGTTTTGTTCTATTCACAGATTGCTGCAATCTCCACTCGGCAATATTGCGTTCGTGCCCCGAAAGCAAGACATCTGGAACACGCCATCCATTATATTCGGCAGGACGGGTATATACCGGTGGCGCAAGTAACCCGTCTTGAAATGAGTCTGATAGAGCCGATTGCTCATCGCCTATTACGCCGGGAATTACACGTACCACAGCGTCGGCAATCATAGCTGCTGCAAGTTCCCCGCCCGTAAGGACAAAATCACCGATAGAAATTTCTCTCGTAATCAGATGCTCACGCACACGATAATCCACTCCTTTGTAATGACCGCATAAAATAACTATATTTTGCATCAAAGATAGTTCATTTGCAGTGTTTTGCGTAAACTGTTCGCCGTCAGGTGTGGTAAAAATAACTTCGTTATACGTTCGACATGATTTCAGATAGTCCAAACATCTTGCAATAGGCTCAATTTGCAACACCATTCCCGCTTCGCCACCATACGGATAGTCATCTACACGCTTGTGCTTATCAAGTGTATAATCTCGCAAATTGTGCAGACCGAACTCAACCAAACCCTTCTCCTGCGCACGCTTTAAGATGGAACAATTAAATGCTCCTGCTATCATTTCGGGCAAAACGGTAATAATGTCTATTCGCATCCTGCTATCTCTTTTTTTTAATGAGTTTTAGTTGCCCATATCACCACCGGTAGATTGCTGCTGACCGCTTTCTCCTTGCATCACGTCATCGTTGGTAATACTGCGTTGTACACGTTTCATCGATGTTTTCAAATCACCAAAACGATACGTTACACTCAAACGGAAATTTCGCACTTCTCTCCGGAAAATATTTTTCTGTATAAATCCATCGCCCGTTGTGGTTGAGCTAAAATCGCGAAATTTATTGAATGGCGAAGTTGCACTAATCGATACATCCAATTTCTTATTGAAAAAGCTTTTCATTGTACTAAACGAGTAGAAATAGAAAGCCGATCGAGTTGTTTGTAACTGTACGCCTGATGAAAAAACACCGCCGTTAACACTCAATCTTAAATCCATTGGCAATGTATAAGTAACGCTACCGAATGCACGTCCCGAAAATCCGCTGTTTTTTAGGTCTGCATTTTTAGTACTCTCAATCATAGTATAATTTATAGAACCGTTCAAATTTGTCCGCAACGTAGGTGTAGGCGTCCAACCAATGTATCCGCTCAATCCTATCATGCTGTTTTTGCCAATATTCTCATAAGTATTATGCGTAACACCTTCTTTTACAAAAATGTACTGAGATATATCATTTTTAGTAAACGAGTAGTTGAAAGTGGCATTGAAATTAAGTTTTTGCGAAAACGAACCGTAATTAATATTGAAGTTGTGAGTTTGCACAGCCTCCAGACTCGGATTTCCGTAACTGATATTGGTAGGGTCGGACTCATTGATATATGGATTAAGAAACCAAATACCGGGTCTTGAAATGCGTAAATTGTAACCTCCGCGAAGCGTTTGTGTCATTCCCAATTGATAAGACAAGGCTACGGACGGCACCAAATCGAAAAAATCGGAATTTACAACTGTATCGTTTTGTGCACTCATAAAATGTATTTTCTGGTTGGTATTTTCGCCTCGAGCACCCAACTTCAAACCAAATTTACCTTTCTTAAATCCATATCCGGCATATCCCGAAATAATACTTTGCTCATGATCAAGATCGTTTTTTCTACTTGGGTCATCATGCCATTGTCCATCAAAAAACGTATGATTTCCGACACTCGAATTGTTACGAAAAATATATTTTAAGCCGGCTTCAATGCTGTGTTTAGAGTTTATTGGGTTAGTATAATCTACCTGTCCGGTATGCTCAATTCCTCCGGCATCATTAATACTTTTCAAACGATAATCGCTGGGATAGTAAAAATCTGTCCCGGTTACATCACTGTATTCACTTTCCGAATCGCTGCTATTCGGGTCGTTTTCAAATCGATAAGAGACAGTCAATAACTCCCCTTTTTTGTTAAATGTACGCTGATAATCAGTTTCCAAGCTGAAAGAACCATACTCATTTAACGAATTATTGCTAAGCAAATAGGAGTAATTTCTTGCTCCGGCAGAAACAACATTTCGTTCTAAAATTGAACGAAATTTACCGCCAAATTGATTAACGGAAATATTGAAAAGATTAAGTGTGTCAGGCTCATAACTTAACGAAGCGTTATAAAACAATCCGCCTCCGTTGCTGGTTTGTGTTCCATTTTGAGTTAACATGTTTGTATTGGGTGCAAAATCCTCTCTTGTAAAGGCTGTTTTTGAAGCCGGACTATTGTGATAAAAATAACTTCCGTTACCGGTAAAACCGAACTTACCATATTTCAAAGATAGATAAGCATTGCTGCCAAATCCGCCAAAAGTATCTCCGTTTGCTCCTATAGAGCCGGAATATCCCTCATCAACACGTTTATCTGTAATAATATTGATAATTCCCCCTACTCCTTCGGCATCATACTTTGCTCCAGGGTCGGTTATTACCTCTACGTCTTTTATACTGCTAGCCGGCATACTCTTTAATACCTGAGAAGGATTGCTCGAAATCATATTTGAAGGCTTACCGTTCAGATAAATTTTAAAACTGGACGAACCTTTCAGTTGGATATTATCATCTCCGTCAACTGTAACCAACGGCACTTTTCTGAGCAAATCCAACACATTTGAAGTTGATGATTCGGGGTCTTCTTTGGCACTATATGTTAGTTTGTCAATCTCTACTTTCACAAGAGGACGCTGGGCTACAACACTAATTTCAGACAATTGTGTTGAACTTTCACTCATTACTATCTCGCCCAAATCTATCTGTTCTTGATTGGTTTCTACCGTTACACTTTGACTGTTTTCGTTCATACCTACAAAGTGAAACTTAAAAACATATTTTCCGCTTTGCAGAGAAGTCGAAAATTTACCGTTTTCATCACTTGCAAACTTTTTTATCGGTTTTTTCATATCCGATTCGTTCAAAACAGTGATTGTAGCGTATGGTAAAGGGTTTTTGTCAGTTATATCGATAACCTTACCTTTAATTGTTGTTTGTGCTAATGTAACTAATACAATAAAACAGAAAAATAGTAATATTGAAAACTTTTTCATAAAAAACAAAATAATAATCGTGTTAGAAACTCCAAAGGTAATTTATTTTACGAAAAAAAAATCATAAGGCAGTTTTTCATTACTATTATTTAGTAAAGGAAAATATCTTATTTGTAATATTTAACAACAGAATTTCTTTTTTGACTGTCGTATAGGTGCCACATACCTCGTCTATACTCATTTACATACGATTATAAAAGAGAACTCTCCGGATAAAAAAACAGATGTTGTGTATTATATTTTTTTAAATGTTGTACTTTTGTTGTTAGAATAAGATAATATCTATAATTTCATGACAGACCAACAGAATGTAGAAAAACCTCAAAACAGAAGTAAACTGAGAAGATTTTTAGGCAAAGAGTTTTTTATTATTAGGCGAAAAATCAGATGGTTGTTTGGTGATGATAATTTTGCAAAGGTTGACACTAAAATCAAATATGACAATTCGCTCATCAAACACAAATCTTTTCTGTTACGACCTCTGAAAGATGTTGAGATGTACTTACAGCATAATAAAGTAACAAATCTTAGAATTGCAATTAGTCATCTTGACAAAGCGGTTATCAAACCGGGACAGACATTTTCAATTTGGCGACTTGTTGGCAGACCGACCAAATCAAAAGGTTATCTTGACGGTATGACGCTACATAACGGAAAAATATCTAAAGACACAGGCGGCGGACTTTGCCAATTGGGAAACTTACTGTATTGGATGGCTCTTCATACACCTTTGACAATTAAAGAACGCTGGCGCCACAGCTATGATGTTTTTCCCGACATTAACAGAACTATTCCTTTCGGTTGTGGGGCAACTTTATCTTACAACTATATTGACCTGCAATTAAAAAATAATACAGACAAATATTTTCAAATTAATTTGTGGCTTGACAACGAATATTTGAATGGAGAAATTACTTGTAACACAGACCTAAAAACAAAATACGAAGTTTACGAAACAGACCACAGGTTCAAACAGCAATGGTGGGGCGGCTACACAAGACACAATAAAATATGGAAAAAAGTAACTAATCTTACTGACAATACTACAAGCAAGGAGCTTGTTACAGAAAATAACGCGATAATGATGTATAATCCCCTGCTTGAGAAATAAAAAAAACGAAGGTGTAAACTTTATCTTTGAACTAAAAAAAGTTTTGATGTTTGTGTATTAACTCTAAAATATATAGCTCTTTCACTTCGCCGAAGCTTCGTTCATGAAGACAAAACAAGGTTGTTATCTATTGACACACCCAAACACTAACATATTGATTTACTGCAAGATAAATCATACCTCGTCTATACGAACAAAAATAAAAATAATTGTTATGTTTTATACCTAAAATGTTGTATTTTTGTTTTGCAAACTATATGTTAGCACCATTTACTCGCTTTTACTGAGCGTGAATGTCGAAAACAAAAAATCAACAAATGAAACCTATCCACCTAAAAAAATTCATATATCTCTCCATCGCCACGGCGGTGGTAACAATTCTATTGAAATTTTACGCATATTGTGTAACCAATTCGGTGGGATTATTATCTGATGCTTTGGAATCGTTTGTAAATCTGTTCGCTGCAATTTTTGCACTTATAATGCTCAATCTGTCGCAACAACCGGCCGACCGCAAACACGGATTCGGGCACAGTAAAGCCGAATATTTTTCGAGTGCAATTGAAGGAGCATTAATCATCGTGGCAGCATTAAGTATTATCTATTCCGCCATTCCCCGAATTATTCATCCTACCGAGTTAGAACATGTGGGTATGGGATTGATTTTCTCATTATCGGCATCGGCATTGAATCTGACTACCGGATTAATTTTGATTAAGAACGGTAAAAAGCATAAATCGCTTGTTTTGGAATCCGACGGAAAACATCTTATGACTGATGTTTGGACTTCAGCCAGTGTGATACTGGGTATTTTGCTCGTAAAACTAACCGGATGGATGATTCTCGACCCGATTATCGCTATTTTGGTGGCTCTGAACATTCTTTACACAGGATATAAACTTATCGGTCGCTCGGCAAGCGGGTTGATGGATGCGGCGATTCCGGATAAAGAGTTGCAAAAAATAACAGATTATTTGGATTCGCTCAAAGAGAAACAGATTACTTACCACTCTCTTATGACACGCGAAGCCGGAAGTAGAAAATTTGTATCTCTACACCTGTTGGTACCCGGAAAATGGACGGTAAAGGAGGGACACGATTATGCAGACGTAATAGAAGAATATATAGAAAACATGTTTGACGAGCCAACCACCGTTTCCACGCATCTTGAACCTATTGAAGACCCTGCATCGATGAATGATATAGGAATCGACAGGAAGAAGTTCTGATATTTTTTGTCGTGCTGAACGCAGAGAAACATCTATTATTCGTCCGAAGAATCTACGACTGTCTATTTTCTGTCTTTTGCTAAATACACTATTAGGCTCTTTTAAAGAAAATACGTAAATTTGTAATTTCATTTTAATAAAAACTTTGTGAAATACGGATTATGAGTACAAAAAGAAAACCTGAGTGGTTGAAAATTGCTCTCCCCAAGGGAAAACAGTACCTCGATATAAAAGAACTGGTAGAAAGAAAAAAATTGCATACAATATGCGTAAGCGGTAAATGTCCTAATTTATCAGAATGCTGGGGGCGTGGCACAGCCACATTCATGATTTTAGGCGATATTTGCACACGTTCGTGTAAATTTTGCGCCACTCAAACCGGAAAGCCATTGCCGGTAGATTGGGATGAACCCGAAAGACTGGCGGAAACTATTGCAAGTATGAATTTAAAACACTGTGTGATAACAAGTGTGGACAGAGACGATTTGGAAGATGGCGGCGCCGAATTTTGGGCAAAAACGGTACGAGCTATCAAAGAAAAATCACCAAATATTACAATAGAGACTCTAATTCCCGATTTCGACGCTAATCCAGACTTCATCCACAAAGTGATTGATGCACAGCCCGAAATTATTTCGCACAATATGGAAACAGTAAGGCGACTGACTCCTCAAATTCGCAGTCGTGCAAAATACGATGTGAGTTTAAAAACCATAGAAATTATCGCCCAAAGTAAAACGGTTAAAGCCAAATCGGGTATTATGGTTGGATTGGGAGAAACCGAAGAAGAGGTTCTTCAAACAATGGACGATTTGTTATCTGTTGGCTGTAAAGTATTTACAATCGGACAGTATCTGCAACCCACTAAAAACAATTGGCCTATCTCCGAATATGTAACTCCCGAACAATTCGATAAATACAGAGAAGAGGGATTGAAAAAAGGCTTCGATTTTGTAGAAAGCGGACCATTAGTACGTTCTTCTTACAGAGCTGAGAAGCACGTTTAAGGGATTTGAAAACTAAAAGTATAAAGTTGAAGTAAATATGAATAAAAAGGTTGCTTTTCAGAATCTTGGACGTATCCGTTACAAAAAAGCGTGGGATTTGCAAGAAGAACTGTTTCAATCGGTTCTGAATGCAAAAATTAACCATACGACACCCAAACAGCAGTATCTGTTGTTTTGTGAACACGAACCTGTGTACACGTTAGGAAAGCGTGGGGACAGACACAATTTGCTTATTACGGAAAGCGTATGTAAAAGCAAAAATATCGATTTCTTCCCCATTGACAGAGGAGGAGATATCACATATCACGGACCCGGTCAATTGGTTGTATATCCCATTATCGATTTGGAAGATTTTGGTTTGGGAATAAAAAATTATATAAATCAACTTGAAGATGTGGTTATTAAGACTCTGCAATTTTACGGCATTACCACCGAAAAAGACCATAAAGCAATGGGTGTTTGGATAGATGCGAAACATCCCACAAAAGCCCGAAAAATATGTGCAATAGGTGTTCGTGCAAGTCGTTTTATAACCATGCACGGCTTGGCTCTCAATGTAAATACCGATTTAAATTATTTCAATTATATCAATCCATGCGGATTTACCGATCGCGGTGTTACATCAATCCAAAAAGAGTTAGGACGCGAAGTAGATTTTAAGGAAGTCTCCGAAAGAATGAAACAGTCTTTTATTGATATGTTCGAGATGGAGTTGGTTATATAATTATACTTTATAGTTTTAAATTTGTAATTGAACTATTAAAAAAATTCCGATACAATTACCGTGCTAGCGTGCTGTCATTAATTACTAAACATCATACACTTTGAATTTTCAAATATATCAAATAGACGCCTTTACCGACACAGTTTTCGGAGGAAATTCCGCTTGTGTTGTACCCCTCAACAACTGGTTGCCGGACGAATTTTTGTTGAAAATAGCAAAAGAAAACGGCGTTGCGGAAACAGCTTTTTTTGTTGACAAGGGAGACAAAATACACCTACGTTGGTTTACTCCTCAAATAGAGATGGATTTGTGCGGACACGCGACTCTTGCAACCGCTCACGCTTTAACGACGATTCTTCACTGCAAAAAAGATGAAATAATATTTGAAACATTAAGTGGTGACTTGATTGTAAAAGTTGAAAACAGACTCTATAAAATGGATTTTCCTTCGAGAATGCCCGTTGCTGACTTTCTGCCACCGATAATTTCAAAATCGTTAAATATTCAGCCGAAAGAGGTTTTAAAATCGAGAGACTATTTTTTAGTGTATAAAAACGAAACAGAAATCAGAAACATCAAAATAAATAGACAGCTGTTCGACCAAATAAATCTCGACCCCGGGGGAGTTATTGTAACGGCAATTGGAGATAACTGCGATTTCGTTTCACGATTCTTCACACCACAGGCATCCATTTTAGAAGACCCGGTAACAGGCTCGGCACACTGCTCTCTGATTCCGTTTTGGGCAAAAAGACTCGGTAAAAACAAACTTTATGCGCAACAGGTTTCAGATAGATTGGGTAAACTCTATTGTGAAAACAGAAGCGACAGAGTTATTATCAGCGGACAAGCAAAAACATACTCTATCGGAGAGTTTTGGATAGAATAGAAAATATAAGGTATTATTTGCCAACGCGATGTGCGGATTGTAAATAATTGATATTGAGGGAAAATTAGAGCTATTACAAATAGCTAAAACACTTTAATTATATTTGTTAGAACTAATAAATATGAATAAGAATGGATTTTTGAGCTAAATAAACGTTTTTAATAGGTTATGAAAATATTATTATACGACATCGGGTCAAATAGAAAAGAATTAAATGAACCTCTGGGCATAGAATCCATAGCTGGCAATCTTATCCAAGAGATTGAAGGAGTAAAAATAGATTTTATATGGGAATTATTAGAGCCTCTTGAAATAAACAATATAAATAGTGATTATGATTTGATTGGAGTTTCTGCAAAACTTGGGACATTAGAAAAATTAGAGAAACTGTTATCCTTTATTAATAATGACACTAAATCAAATAAAATAATTATTGGTGGTCCTCTTTCAACTTTTGGTTACATTGAACTTCTTACAAAACATGAAAACATAATTTGTGTGAGAGGCGAAGGAGAATCTTCTTTTGTTGAACTTTGTAAGGCTTATAAAGAAAGTAATTGGGGTTTTGACTATTTTAAAAACATACCAAATATAGCTTTTATTTATAAAAACAAGTTGTTTGAAACAAAAAGAAAAGCAGAAGACTTGTCAAAAATTAGACCACCATATAGATATTATCTTAATGACGTAGTAAAACACCAAGGTATTGTAAGAATCGAAAATAGCCGCGGCTGCTCATGGTCTAAATGTGACTTCTGTAGTGTTAGTGAACATTATGGTATAAAATACTGGCGTCCATTTCCAATAAGTTTGATAATCCAACAACTTAAGGAACTTTCTGAAAATGGGTGTCTTTCACCTTACTTTACTGATGAAGATTTCTTTGGTGGTGATTATAGTAGAGCTTCATTTCTAGCAGAAGAGATAATAAAAGAAAAGAATATAGGTGGAATTAATCCTGTAATGAATTTTTATTTTAGTGTGAGGATGAATGATGTTGTCAATGAAGAAGGTTTTGAATCTATAAAAAAATGGAAAGAAGCAGGTTTAAGAGAAATATTCATTGGATTAGAATCTGGCGTTCAGAAACAATTGAAAAGGTATGGTAAGCCTGCAACACCAAATAAAAATGCTAAGGTTATAAATATCCTTAAAGGTTTAGGAATTCAATTAGATATTGGTTATATTTTATTTGACCCTGAGATGAGTTTTGATGAGTTAATTGAAAATATAAGATATATAAGAAAGGAGAGATTATTCGACATTGATTCTCGTTCAGTAAAAAAAATAAGAGCACAACCTTTTACCAAAACAACTAACAAGTATTTTGAAAAAGGCATAATTAATGGTAACCTTAATTTAGATCTTTTATACTACCCTCTTAAATATAAAGATTCTCTAGTGTTTGACGTTTTAAATATGTTTGAAGAATGGGAATCTATACTAGCTGATGAGATATATTCATTTCAAGCTGAATCTAGAGGAGAAGTAAGTTCTGAATTAGATAGAATATACGTTAAAAAAGAAATATCAAAAATTAGATATTTAGATTATTCTGTATTATTGAAAATTATTGAATACATACAGAAAAAGTTTGATTATTCAACCTTAATCCAATTTAAAAGAAATACTTTAGAAAAGAAAATTCAAATGTTAGAAAATGCAAGAAACAACAGACCTTAACGCTATTGTCTCAATAGTAGGGGTAATGTTTGTTGATTAGCATTGGTCTCATATAAAAGTGTCTTATCGATATCGTACAAACGCTTATAAATCATTTTAATACTCCGACGCAAAATGAAATCTTATATTTTTAAAATCTTGTTGCGCCATAGATAAAAGGTAGCCCGATTCGGCAAGGAAGACATCCCTACCCTCTTTATCCTTAGCCATATACTGATATTTGCGTTTTTTGAAATCTTCCAACTCCTCCGTGTCGTCGCTCTCAATCCAACAAGCTTTATATAGATTTATAGGTTCCCATTTGCATTGAGCACCATACTCATGCAGCAATCTGTACTGAATTACTTCGAATTGCAATTGCCCCACAGTACCGATAATTTTTCGTCCGTTAAACTGATTGACAAAAAGTTGCGCCACCCCTTCGTCCATCAATTGCTCAATACCTCGCTGCAACTGTTTCGATTTCATCGGGTCGGCATTTTCGATATATTTAAACATCTCCGGCGAGAAACTCGGCAATCCTTTGAAATGCAAATCTTCGCCCGAGGTGAGCGTATCGCCTATTTTAAAGTTTCCGGTATCGGGCAATCCAACGATATCTCCGGCAAAAGCCTCATCCAAAATCTCCTTTTTCTGTGCCATAAACGCGGTAGGCGACGAGAATCTCAGTTGCCTGTTTAAACGGATATGTTTATAGTTGACATTCCGCTCGAATTTACCGGAACAAACTTTCACAAAGGCTATACACGAACGATGGTTGGGATCCATATTGGCGTGAATTTTAAAAACAAATCCGGTAAACGTCTCTTCGTAAGGATCGACCACACGCTCTTCCGATTGCACCGGCTTGGGCGAAGGTGCTATCTGTATAAAACAGTCCAACAGCTCTTTTACTCCGAAATTATTGAGTGCAGAGCCGAAGAAAACGGGAGCCAATCGTCCGGAAAGATATTCATCTCTATCAAATTCGGGATACACCTCCGTGATAAGTTCTACATCGTCACGAAGTTTTTCGGTTAATTTTTCACCGATATTTTTCTCCAATTCGGGAGAGTCGATACTCATTTTAACAGATTCGGCAACAAACTGTTTGCTCGGCTGATACAAGTCCAACGTTTTTTGAAACAGGTTGTAAACTCCCTTGAAACGCTCTCCCATATCTATGGGCCAGCTCAACGGACGAACAGCAATTTTGAGTTCTTCTTCCAATTCATCCAAAATCTCAAACGGATCGCGTCCTTCACGGTCGAGTTTATTCACGAAAATCATTACCGGCGTTTTACGCATACGACACACTTCCATCAATTTACGTGTTTGCGTTTCCACACCTTTGGCTATATCCACCACCACGATAACACTGTCAACGGCAGTAAGCGTGCGATAGGTATCTTCGGCAAAATCCTGGTGTCCGGGCGTATCAAGAATATTAATTTTGTGATTGTCATACTCGAAACCCATTACCGAAGTAGCTACAGAAATTCCGCGTTGCTTTTCTATTTCCATCCAATCGGATGTAGCTGTTTTCTTTATTTTATTCGATTTCACGGCACCTGCCACGTGAATGGCTCCGCCGAAAAGAAGTAATTTTTCCGTTAATGTTGTTTTTCCCGCGTCGGGATGACTGATAATGGCGAATGTTCGCCTGCGTTGTATCTCTTGTTTTAATGACATTTTATATTTGGCTATATACTGTTAGCTATCTGATTTTGGCTTGCTAAACTTGTTTATCTGTTTACTCGTCAACTTGTTAACTATCAATTGATAATTTTTAATTTTAAATTTTTAATCCTTAATTTTTAATTTCTCAATGCATCTTTCCAGTCCGTTTTCCCAACTCGGAATTTCAACGTGAAAAGCAGAGCTGATTTTCGATTTGTCCAACACGCTGTATAACGGACGTTCGGCTTTCGCTCCGTACTCTTGCGTTGTAACAGGATTTAAACTACACGCTTCGAGATGTGCCAATTCTTTTATCTTTTCGGCGAAACCAAACCATGTTGTTTTGCCTGTATTTGAAAAGTGATATATTCCTGTTTTCCATTCGTTTTCTTCCGAAAAATCGAGAATATGCACAATCATCTCCGCCAAATCGGCGGCATAAGTAGGCGTACCGTGTTGATCGGCAACTATATTGAGTTTATCTCGTTCGGTCATCAATCTAATCATCGTTTTCACGAAATTATTGCCAAATTCGGAATACAACCACGATGTGCGAATTATCATCCACTCCTTGGCAAATTGACGAACCGCCTCCTCTCCTTTCAGTTTCGATGCTCCGTAAACCGACAGGGGATTGGCACGCGAATTTTCTATATATGGTGTGGTTGATTGTCCGTCGAAAACAAAATCGGTAGAAATATGAATCATTCTACAATCATTTTCGGCAGCTGCTTTTGCCAAATTTTCAGCACCTTTATAATTTATCAAATAGGCAGCTTCGACATCATCTTCCGCTTTTTCTACATTGGTATATGCGGCACAATTGATAATATAACTAATCGACTTCTCTTTGATAAAATCCGAAATTTGTTGCAAATCGGTTATATCTAATATATCCACATCGGTATATACAAAGTGAAATATATTATTATCTATCTCATGACGCACGCGTAACTCATTACCCAACTGTCCATTAGCCCCGGTAATCAATACGTTTTTTTGTACCAATCCATAATAAAACTTATGTTTTTGGGTAATCTTCTCCGTTCCTCCCAAATGTTTGTTTGAACCTGTATAAATCGCCATTATACTACCTATTAATAAATTACAAATCCTATATAATATAAAAAAACTATCGTTTAGATAGAGCTGTAAATCTATAAATAGAGTCTGTTCTAATCATTATAAAATCTGACAACATTCTGATTTTTAATAATATAAACAAAAAACTCTGTTTCAAGTTACAAAGTAATTACTTTTTTTTTAGTATCGCAACTTTTTTATGGAAACAAGTTGAATATGTTAATACCGGTACTGATTATTGGTTTACTCAACTTTCTCAAGTAAAATAACCTTCTGATTATTAATAAAAAACAGCATATTTATTTGGTAAAGTTGCTAAAATCGTCAGGAACTTTAAGTCGCAAAACAAAAAAGCCAACAATATGCTGCGAAACAAAGATACAACAATAGTTTTATAAATAAAAGGCTGTTTTACCTCATTAGAAAAAGCTGTTTCAGTCATTTTAGATATTTTGAGTTCTTTAAAACTTTCAGGCAAAGACTTCGGCTTTTCAACCGCTTGTGATTTACAGTTCAGTAGTAAAGTAAAACTAACTTTATTTATTATCACTATTAACCGACTAAAATGAAAATTTATCTGTTTTGATTTTTAATCAGTTGATATACATATATTTATCAGTTCATTTTTTTCTATCTTTAAAAAGCCACCTCCCTCTAAAACAAAGGCAATTGAATACACGAAGGGCTTTTGTTTTTACTTATAGCACGTTTAGAGTAGGCTTTACGTCCTTTGGGTTGCGCCCTACGCCTTTCATGATGTCGGAAAACAGTGTCACCGTTGTGGAGTCAAAGGCGTAAAACTCCTCGAAACTCACGTCCTTTTTCCGGCTGACCGACTAAAGCGGACGGAAATAGGCTATCAAAGCGAAGTAATACAGCCTGAAAAGTTCTTCACTCCTGTCGCGCAAAGCGTCACCCACCGTGCTCTTGGCCGACGCGCAGTCCATGTTCAGGTAGTTCAGCTTGCCCTCCAACGCCAGCATACTGTCACAGACTTCGCCCATGGAATCGCAGCGGGAGAATATTCCAAACAGCATCACGACAAGTTGATCCCACGAAAAGAACGCCTTATAATAACGGTCGCTGCCGCATTGACGCACCAATAGGTCAAAATGCTCACGGGGAAGCATTTTTACGATTTCTTTGAAAATCGGCTGACCGACTAAAGTTTTTGTATTATCTTTGCCCAGTGTTGAGAATTTGCAGTGCAATACAAATTTACAACTTTTGGGGCGATACTTCGGTGGAGCCCCTTATTTTTATTCTAAATTTTTGTCGGTCAGTAGTGATTGAGATTATATTAATATTTCGTTAAGTTTTTTTTGTTGGTTTTTTTGTTAGATTAAAAATGAATCTTGTATGACTTTTTATTGTATGAGAGGATTTCACATGTATAAAAAATGGATGTCTCGAAAGTAAAGACAATCTCTTTTTTGTGGTTTATTATCGTTGCAACAAAGTCTATTATGATTAGTAGTTCAATCTACGTGTTTTTAATTAAAATTTATACGAAAACTTGCGAATTAATAAAAAAATATATTACTTTGTGAGGATTTATACAAAAAATATAATATTATGAGATTTTATTTATTTTTCTGCTTAGCACTTACAAGCCTAATATCTTCTGCACAAAAAAAATATGCAATATTAGTAATGGGAGACATGTCTGGAAAATGCATACCTATTGAAGAACAGTTTAATTTAGGACAAGGAAAAAACTCACGAGGATATCAAGAAGCTATATGGAATGATGGTTGCTTGTTGTATAAATATCTCACATCTGACTCTGTTGGATATGACAAAAGTGATGTTTTTGTTCTAAATTATGATGGGAATGATTATCATCCGTCTGGCTATGCCCAAGAATACTCTTTCAATGATGAAAGTATGACTGATATGCCAGCAACACATCAAAATCTTTCTAACCTACTAACCGATTTATCTTTAGGCACAAATGGAAGACCCCAAATTACAAAAGATGATTTTTTATTTATGTGGGTATTCTCTCATGGTGGGCATGATATATTAGGCAACACCTTTTTTACATTAACATGTGGAGATGGAGAGCATCATCGTTTTTATGATTATGAACTTAAGCCTTTAATTGATAGAATTAACGCTAATAAAAAAGTTTTCTGGATGCAACAATGTCACTCAGGAGGATTTCAAGAAGAATTATCAAATAATAATTCTATATTCTTGGCATCTACAAAGTATGGAGAAGTAGCAAGGAATTGTGACGATCGTTTAAAAGATGGAACTCAATTTATAGAACAAGAAATAATTGACATGGAAGTTTATGAACACGCAGAATTCAATTTCCATTTGTTATCTTCACTTAGAGGTACAACTACAAATGGAGAATTTTATTATGGAGGTGAACTGTTATCAGTTGCCGATATAAATAAAGATAAGGTTGTTTCTGTATTTGAAAATTATTTGTGGGAAAAAAACCACGAATCAATTGATATTAATGATGGAACAGGACATCCTGGAGAGGAACCTGTTTTCACAGATTATGGGAACATAGCAACAAATACAGCATTGACTTATCCAACAATATTATCCTCTGATATAAACAACGATTTAACTGCATGTGGAATTATTGCCATAAGTAAAGATGTTCATGTTAAAAGTGGTGCGACTCTTACCTTTCACTCAAATGCCATTATCTCTTTGTTAGATAATGCAAAACTAATAATAGATGAAGAAGCCAATATAATTGTTGGTAACAATGTAAAAATAACAAACTCAAAAAACAATAAGATTATATTTAATGGAACATTTTCTTTAGGGGAAAACATTGCTTTTAACTCCAAAAAAGAAGACAATTTTTTAGAGATAAATATTAACAATAATTCAAACATCAATTTATCAAAAGTTGAATTTAATAACTGTGAGATAAATATTGCACAAGCTGATTCTATAAAATTCAACTATTGCATATTTAATAACAGTCTGTTACCATATTTAAATGGTAACATTACCTTTTTAAATTCTCAGATTAACGAAACAAACATCAATATTAAATCAACTGGAAAAGATGAAAGTTTCATTTTTAGAGGCAACAAAGTAAATAATTCACAAAATAATGCAGGTATATGCATTGAAGAATACGGAAGCTATATTATAAGTGATAATATTATATCGGCAACAAATAATGTAGGAATTAGTATTTTCAATTCTGGTCACAGTTATTCATATCGTTCTATTATTTCAAACAACACAGTACATAACAGTCAAATAGGAATAAATATTTATAACACAAAAGGTAGAATATTAGATAATAAGGTATATAACAACAACATAGGTGTTCGTCTATTCAACATATCTAATATTTCATTTATTGGTAGTAAAGTAGCTACCAATAATGGACAAATTATAAAAAACAACGCATCATATGAAGTTATCGTATCAGGAAATTCTTTTCCTACACCATTTAAATATAATAAAATATTTGATGAGTATCATTCCGATACACCTCTTTTATTTTACACATACTTACATAGTATTAATGACAGTACCTCTAAAAAAATAGATATTACAAATAATTATTGGGGCAGTACATTTAATCCAATGACTAACTTATTCCCTCATAACATATTTGAATACGCCCCTATCTGGGAGCCATTATCCACAGCTAATGAAAACATTGACATGGTAGAGCTTGAATTTATTAGTGCACAAGAAAAAGCGTTTAACGGAAGTTATGATACTGCAAACGATATGTTTCGTTCAATCATTGCTTCACATCCTAACAGTAAATATGCCCAAGCTGCTATGAAAGAGTTAATAATATTAGAAGAGTTCGTATCAAATAACTATGAGGAACTCCAATCTTATTACTTATCTATAAACAATGAATCTCTATTAGGATTAGCGGACAACTTGGCAAACAAATGCAACGAAAAACTAGAGAATTGGCAACAAGCCATAGATTGGTATGAGGAAAAAATTGCGAACCCTGCGACATTGGAGGATAGTGTATTTGCCGTAATAGACTTAGGATACCTATACCATAAAATAAATAATAATATTAGAGGAAAAAGTCAACACAACTCGGTAAAAGAATCCAGTATGATTAATAATAATTTCGAATCAACCAGAGACAGTTTATTATTATTCCTATCTTCCCAAAATAACATTTCTGCACAAGGCTACAACCGCATAAAATCGCAATGTTTGCCAATAACTAACACAACCACCGCCATAGAGAATAATAAGGTTATAGTTTCATGGACATATCCTGAAAAAATAATTTTAGCGCAAAGTTTTAATTCAGGTACACTACCCGATGAATGGCTGACTATTGATGCAGACGAAGATGGATATAATTGGGACACCACGACCGGATTTACAGGACACAACGGTGCATACTGTATTTCATCATCTTCTTACATTTCCGGAAATTGGCTAAATCCTGACAACTATCTAATCTCTCCTATATTGGAAGATGCCAAGTTACTCGAATATTGGGTAAGCAATCAGGATGCTCCCGCGAGGGAATATTACGCGGTATGTTCTTCTACCACCGGCAACGAGACTTCCGATTTTTCTATAATATTTGAAGAACTTACGCCTTCCAAATCAAAACAAGATAAAAACCCCGGAGAATGGTATAAAAGAAGTATATTACTACCCGAAGGCTCCAAATATATAGCTTTCAGACACTTCGACAGTACCGACCAGTTTTGGTTAAATATTGATGAGGTAGTTGTAAAGAGTGAGACCAATACAGCAAATAACGACTTTCTTGGATATAATGTTTATCGCGACAGTGAACTTATTGCAGAAATAAGAGATATAGATAAACTATTTTTTGTTGATGAAATCAACAATGATAAAATTACGGCAGAATACTGTGTTACTGCTGTGTACAATGACTGCGAGTCTGAATCAATCTGTAGTACAATAGAGTATAATAACATATCCAACAATAATGCTGACACAAACCTTAAAGTCTATCCGAATCCTGTATCACACACTCTACATATTAATGGACTACACGAAGGTAATTCTATTATAGAACTGTTTACAACTACAGGTGTCTCGGTTATCAGAAAAGAGGTAAAAACATCAAATGTAGAATTAGATATCTCCGGATTAGAAAAAGGAATATATCTGTTGAGAATAAGTAATAGCAAACAAATACAGACCAGTAAATTGGAAGTTATGTAGTTGTCGATTATTTTAACTCCTGTAATAAAAAAGATGAGAAGTTTTTCTCATCTTTTTTATCTATTTTATTCAGCCGTTTCTCGTTTCTTACCAAGCAAACAACGGAAACTTAGTCATAGTTTCGTTCACTTTCTTGCGAACCGCACTAATTGTTTGTTCGTTTTCCACATCGGAAAGAACGGTGTCAATCATTTCCACGATCTCTCCCATAAAGTCTTCTTTTGCTCCGCGAGTAGTTATTGCCGGCGTTCCGAAACGTAATCCTGAAGTTTGGAACGGACTGCGACTATCAAACGGCACCATGTTTTTATTGGTTGTAATATCTGCCGATACAAGCACTCTTTCGGCAACTTTTCCTGTCAATTCCGGGAATTTTGTACGTAAATCCACCAAAATAATATGGTTATCCGTTCCGCCCGATACCACTTTATAGCCTTTATCCATAAATGCCTGAGCTATAGTAGCAGCATTTGTTTTCACTTGTGTTTGATAAGTTTTCCAAGAACTGTCTAATGCTTCACCAAAAGCAACTGCTTTAGCAGCGATTACGTGTTCCAGAGGTCCGCCTTGCATTCCGGGGAATACGGCAGAGTCCAATATTGCCGACATCATTTTTACTTCGCCTTTAGGAGTCTTCAATCCCCATGGATTTTCAAAATCTTTACCCATAAGGATAATTCCACCACGAGGACCACGTAAAGTTTTATGTGTAGTTGAAGTTACGATATGTGCATATTTTAACGGATTGTCTAACAAGCCTGCGGCAATCATTCCTGCCGGATGCGCCATATCTACCATGAAAATAGCGCCAATCTCATCAGCTACTTTGCGGATACGTGCATAGTCCCACTCACGAGAATAAGCACTAGCACCTGCAATAATCAGTTTGGGACGTTCGCTGCGTGCAGCACTCTCCAATTGGTCATAATCTACACGTTGGTCTTCTTCTCTGACGTTGTACTCAATGGGTTGAAACATTAAACCCGAAAAATTAACAGGCGAACCGTGAGAAAGGTGTCCGCCGTGCGACAGATTCAATCCCATAAATTTATCTCCTGCTTTTAAACAAGCGAGGAATACAGCCGCATTAGCTTGTGCACCCGAGTGTGGTTGAACGTTAGCCCATTCGGCACCGTATAGTTGTTTCAAACGGTCTATAGCCAATTGTTCACTCAAATCCACCACTTCGCAACCACCGTAATAACGTTTGCCAGGATAACCTTCGGCATACTTATTTGTTAATACAGAACCCATTGCCTGCATAACCTGTTCGCTGACAAAATTTTCCGATGCGATTAACTCAATGCCTTTAAGTTGTCGCTGATGCTCTTTCTCGATTATATCGAAAATCTGATTATCTCTTTTCATTTATCTATAAAGTTTTATAAAATTGTATTCTATTGCAAATATAGTAAAGTTTGTTCAATAGAAGAAGAAAAAGAAGAATTATCCTGCCCGAAAGAGATAAAGTTTTATTACCTTTGTACGAAATTAACATTTCTGATTATTAATTATAGATTTATGAATAACGAGAAATTAAAACAATCTGGATTTGCCACAAAAGCAATCCACGGCGGACATCAGCCTAACACATTCGGCGCACTTTGTGCTCCTATTTATCAAACATCAACTTTCGCATTCGAAACTGCCGAACAGGGCGGACGCAGATTCGCGTTGGAAGAAAACGGATATATCTATACTCGACTTGGTAATCCCACCTGTACTATGGCGGAAGAGAAAATAGCCCTGCTTGAAGGTGGCGAAGCATGTCTTTCGGCAGCATCAGGTATAGGAGCCATTACTTCTGCTATCTGGGTTTGTGTAGAGAAAGGCGACCATATCGTGGCATCTAAAACATTGTATGGGTGCACGTATGCATTTTTAAGTCATGGTCTGTCTCGTTATGGCGTTGAGGTTACTTTTGTAGATACTCGCGACCCTGAGAATGTACGTAAAGCCATAAGACCCAATACAAAACTTGTATATATTGAAACACCTGCCAACCCCAACATGTATATTTGTGATATACGTACCATTGCAGACATTTGCCATAAGCAAGAAAACTGCAAATTGATGGTTGACAATACATACTCTACACCTTTCATTACTCGCCCGTTAGAGCTTGGTGCCGATGTTGTGGTACATTCAGCAACAAAATATTTAAATGGTCATGGCGATGTTATTGCCGGATTTGTAGTAGGTAAAAAAGATTATATCGACACAGTTCGTCTACTTGGTGTAAAAGACTTAACAGGTGCAAGTATGAGTCCGTTTGACGCTTTCTTAATCAATCGCGGTTTGAAAACTTTAGAAATCAGAATGCAAAAGCATTGTGCCAACGCACAAAAAGTTGCCGAATTTTTAGAAAAACATCCTGCTATCGAGTCAGTTCAGTTTCCGGGCTTAACCTCATTTCCACAATACGAATTGGCAAAATCGCAAATGTCATTACCGGGTGCAATGATATGCTTCGAATTGAAAGGAGGAGTTGAAGCCGGAAAAAAACTTCTTAATAACTTAAAGATGATTGTTATTTCGGTAAGTCTTGGCGATGCGGAAACATTAATACAGCATCCTGCAAGTATGACTCACTCGCCCTATACTCCGGAAGAACGAGCAGCAAGCGATATAAGCGAAGGGCTTATTCGCATATCGGTTGGATTGGAAAACGTCGATGATATTATTGCCGATTTAGAGCAGTCATTAAACAAATTATAATTGTTTGTTTTTATAACAAAACAGAGTAATTTTCAGATAATATAAAGAGTGTGCTCGATTACGAACACACTCTTTTTTCTAAAGCAAAGTTTAATGAAAGTTTTGTGACATATTAGATTTGTGACATCAGAATATTGTTTGAAAAAGTCATCTGTTAAACAAAAAAACAGTATTTTTGCTGTCTATTATTAAAAGAGAGATTATTAAATTTTAAATCTCTGCTTATAAACCAAGAATTATAGTCTGTTTTTCAGTTGAAACATTCGTTATCACATCTTTTCTTGTATGAAACAAAACCGATATCTATTATTTTCATTGATTATTGTTGCTGTCGGAATTATTCTTTTTGTTACCGGAATAGGACGTGTACATCTTTTCGATTGGGACGAAATTAACTTTGCCGAGTCGGCACGCGAGATGCTGATAACTGGCGACTACCTCAATGTACAGATAAATTTCGAGACTTTTTGGGAAAAACCTCCTTTCTTTATCTGGTTGCAGGCTCTGTCGATGAAAGTATTCGGTGTAAATGAGTTCGCGGCTCGTTTTCCGAATGCAATTGCAGGTATTGCTACTATATTGATTCTTTTTTTCATTGGAAACAGGCTCAAAAACATCTATTTCGGATTGTTGTGGGGAGCATGCTATCTGGTTTCGTTTTTGCCTTTTTTCTATTTCAAATCAGGTATTATCGACCCATGGTTTAATCTCTTTATATTTCTCGGTCTTTATTACATCATACAATACTCTTCTACTGAAAACAACGACAATAGATATTTGCAGGCTATGCTTTCCGCATTTTTCATAGGTATGGCTACACTAACCAAAGGTCCTGTAGGTTTACTGATATTCGGCATCTGTTTTATAGTTTGGCTCGCTCTGCAACGATTCCAACTTCCTCAATTCAAATGGATGCATGTTGTTGCTTTTTTTGCGGTGCTCTCTGTTGTGGGCGGTCTTTGGTTTATTTTGCAGATTGCTACCGGTAATTATAGTATTATTCAAGACTTTATAGTTTATCAGATTCGTCTTTTTCAAACTCAAGATGCAGGACATGGTGGTTTCCCGGGATATCACTTCGTTATTCTGTTTTTCGGAGTTTTCCCGACATCTGTTTTTGCTGTTCTTTCCATGTATAAAAAAAGTCTCAAAGATGGAGCCAATACTTCGATAACACACTTCTTCCGATGGATGATGATTACTCTGTGGGTTGTTCTTATTCTATTCACCATAGTACAAACAAAAATTGTGCACTACTCATCAATGTGCTACTTCCCGATAACTTTTCTCGCGGCGTGGTATCTTAATAAGTGGCTGGACAATAAAACAGAACTCCCCAAATGGGCAGTTGTATTAACTGTTGTTATCGGCTCAATAATCGGATTGGCTGCTTCTGTCATTCCTTTTATCGATTCATTCAAACATCTGCTTATACCATACATTAAAGACGAATTCGCGGCAGGCAATCTGCAAGCATCAGGCGATTGGAAAGGTTTTGAATGGATAATCGGCTTAACATTGATTATCTCCATAGTTTATTTTGCTTATAATCAGAAAAGAAACAGGTATTCGGCATTGGCAGGCTTGTTTATAGGCTCTCTGATATTTATCTATTTTGGAATGTTTTTCTTTACTGAAAGAATAGAGAAATACAGCCAAAACGCAGCCATCGAGTTTTTTAAAAGTAAAAGTGGCGAAGATTGCTACATATACCCAATTCACAAAAGCTACGCTCACTATTTTTACAGCAACAGACAACCTAAAAACAATATTGCAGATAAAGAGTATTTGCAAAAGGGAAACTTGGATAAACCTGTATATTTCGCAGTAAAATCGCAGAAGAAAAAAGTGGCGATTTTTTTACAAGAGACAAACAATCCCATTAAATTATATGAGAAAAACGGATTTATCTTTTATGCCCGATACCCTATTTCTCAATAAAATAAATATAAACAAAGTATGATTAACGGTAAAAAAGTAATTGTAGTAATGCCTGCTTATAATGCAGAGAAAACATTGGAGAAAACATACAAAGAGATTCCTTTTCAAATTGTGGATGATGTAATTCTTACCGACGATTTCAGCAAAGATAATACTGTAAAAAAAGCTCAGGAATTGGGCATTAAACACATTATAAGACACGAGAAGAACAGAGGTTACGGAGGAAATCAAAAATCGTGTTACAACAAAGCATTGGAATTGGGTGGCGATATAGTTATTATGGTGCATCCAGATTATCAATACACACCAAAACTGATACACTCTATGGCATATATGATTGCAAACAATCTTTATCCTGTTGTGCTTGCTTCTCGTATTTTGGGTAATGGAGCAATTCGTGGCGGAATGCCAATTATTAAATACATATCCAACAGAATATTAACTTTTTTCCAGAATGTAATGCTCAACCAAAAACTATCGGAATACCACACCGGATACCGCGCATTTTCGTCTGAAGTCCTTTCTGAAATAAATTTTAATAAAAACTCCGATGACTTTATTTTTGACAATGAAATGCTTGCTCAAATTTTTTACGCGGGTTACGAGATTGGGGAAATGACCTGTCCTACAAAATATTTCGAAGAAGCCTCTTCTATTAATCTAAAACGCAGTTTTATTTATGGCTTGGGTGTGCTTGGTGTTTCAATTACATACAGATTGTGCAAATGGAAATTAATAAAATCCGAACTATTTGAATAATTGGTTTATATGCTAATAAGCAAAGACAAATTAATTTACGATTTTCGATTTCGGATTTACTATTTTTTATAATTGGGCATTGCAATTTCAATACACATTGCACTTAGTTTTTATGCAAAGTAAAGCACATCACTATGTTGTCATACCGAATGGAGCTTTTAGCGGAATGAAGTATCTGTTTTTTTGCGATGCTGGACACAAGAGCCAAGACTTAAGACATTTTTATAATATTTCCTGCAAATGCTGACAGCCGAAAGAATAGATTTCTCACTTCGTTCGAAATGACAGGGAGTTGTTTATGATTTGGATTCGTTGCTAACAGCTAAAAGCCAAGAGCTTATAAGATAGCTTATTCGTTTCGTTCAGAATTCGCAGAATCGCCCTTAGGCAATGACAAAAACGAACGAATGTCGGGATTTTGAGACAGCCCCAAATAAGTACCTCCTTTATTTGCTAATTCGACCAAAATGTCCGAAATTTATTCTTGTGTAAAGTTCAATTTTTGTTATCTTTTTTCTTCAAAATTCAAATATAATAAAAATTTATTTTATACACTTTTTTAGGACAGTATCGCACAATGCGAATTATTAACCGCAATGTACTGTTTGGATTTTGATATTATTGTAACTAAAAAAGGCACCGTTTTAATCGATGCCTTTTATTTTTTCAGTATTCCAAAAATTTACTAACGGAATAATTTATTTAAACCTTTTTGTTTAACAGAAAATTCATAATCACTTGGTATATAAATCCATTTATATCCGATTACATTTGAAATATTTGTAATACCAATTTTCATATAATTTTCATCACCATTAACTTCTGCACTAATTAACATTCTAACCATATTCCAACCTTTTTTCAATTTCAAATCAATTAAAGTAGTAATATCATCTTCTTCCCAATTACCTTTAATATTAACATCTCTATCTACATAAATATAAACAATACAGTCAAAACTATAAGTATCTTTCACAGATATAAAATCTTCTATTGAATTTTTTGTGTACTCAAAAACGCCTATCGGAGACTCATTATTAGTTGATGAATATGCCATTAATCTGTTAGCTACAATAAATTTGGCATTTAAATCACTTATCACTACCTCGTCGGGCATATCATCAGCAATAGTAATCAATTCCGAATTAGCAACCGGTTGCAATTTCATATTAAAGCCGCCATTCTCATACTTAGCCTCTCCAAGAATTGTAGAAACAAAACCCTCGTCAGATATTAAACGAACTGTTTTAACTACACCGTTTAATACAGCACCATTTTCTACTTTTGCATTAATTTTCGTAATAGGATTATTAACTTGTGTTATTTCTGACGGATCTTTTTCGCAACCTACAAAACCGAATGTAAGGCTAAACACAGCCAGCAATAATAAAGATGTTTTTTTCATTTTTTTCATTTTTTTCATTTTTTAAGTTTGTAAATTATATAATAGTCAATTGACCAATTAAAATCAAAGGCTAATAGTCAAAAACAGTTATTATCTCAATCTATCCAACGACCTAACAAGTGCTTCGTCTGCTCCTATTTTTCTAATCGCCAATATAGTAAGAATAAATGCAATAATTGGCATTGTTATACCGATTCCAATTGTTTCAAATTTCAATGGTACTGTTCGATTGACATAAAAAATCATAAATCCCAAATACAGATAAAAGCCCAATATCAGTATTGCATTAAAAATGGAAAATCGTATCTGCAACATACGTCTTTTATATTGAAAAACAGTAATTAAAGCCAGAACCGAACTTATAGCACCCAATACAAACAATCCCCAAGTAGAAACTTTTTGCTCTTCACCAATATACATGCCCATAGCCTCAACACGAAGCACTCCCTCTGCACAAGTAAAAAATATAATACCGGTAACCGATGCTACAAGCATACAAGCAGAAGCAAGCAAAAGAAAAACAGATTGAATACGTTGTAACATAATATTTTAAAACTGATCTTTTTCTCTTGTAGGATTGCGATAGTAAACATTATCATCTTCCCACTCTTTGATAGCTATCAATGTGGGTTTAGGTAATTTTTCATAGAAACGTGAAATTTCTATCTGTTCGTGATTTTCGTGAACTTCCTCTAAATTATCGGAGTATGAAGCGAATTCTTGTAGTTTAGCATCTAAATCTTGCTTCATTTGAACTGACAACTGATTGGCTCTCTTACCGATAATTCTAACGGTTTCGTACACATTACCAACCTGTTCGGATAATTCCATAACATCGCGAGTTTCAGTATTCACACTCGCATTTACTCTTCTATAATCCATTGTTAAATTTTGTTATTTTTTGTTTTAAGTATAAATTATGACGGCAAATTTTCTATTTTTGAGAGAGCTTGTTTGTAGTACTTCTCTGCTTCATGAAAGTGTTTGCCATCGGGATATGTATTTTTATAATTAAAATATTCGTCCACTACAACACGGAATCTTTCGGGTTGCAACTCCGGAGCACTTTTTAACGCGAATTCATATTTGGCTCGCAATATAACCATCTGATAGTCTTCGGCATATTTAGAATATGGATAATTTTTCAAGGCTTCCCGTGCCACAATTACCGCCGACTCGTAGTTATTGCCCATATAATTGCCCAAATCAAGATACAACTGAGCCGATTTCAACTCCTTAAGAGCCAACTTTTCTTGTAAAGCAAACATGTGATTTTTCGCTTCTACTGCTCTTTCGCTATCGGGATAGGTTTCTAAATAGCGGGAAAATTCAGCTATGGCTTTATATGTTTTGCTTTGATCGAGACGTGCATCGGGCGAGTCTAAATACATACCATAAGCCGAGTAAAAAAGCGATGGTTCTGCATACTCACCGTTGGGGAATGTGTTGTAATAGGTTGTAAACACCTCTGTTGCAGAGAGGTAGTCTTTTGTATTATAATAGCTTTGGGCTAAAAGATATAGAGACTCTTCGGCTTTGTCTGTTCCTTTAAAGAAAGGCACCAACTCTTCGAGCAGTGTAATAGACCTGTCGTATTTCTTTTTTTCGAAAGACTGTTTGGCGTAGCTGTATTTATAGTCGCGGTCCGTACTTTTAAGAACCTTGTTGTATTCTCCGCATGCTCCGGTCAACACGAACATGATGATAAGAAGTAGAAAATATATCGGTTTTATTCTCATTTTCACAAAAAGACGTTTTAATGCGCAAATTTACGCAAAGTTTCTGATTATAACGTAATCACGAGTGGTTTTTATTCTATTTTAGGAATTTAAATTAAAAAAATCGCAAATATTATCGACATATTTTCTGTCGTTAGATAATTTGGGGACTTTGTTTTGTCCACCGACCTTATCTCTAAGTTGCATCCATTTGTAAAATCCACCCTCTTCTATTACTCTAACTACAGGTAATCCGAGCGAAAGGTTGTACGATCTTTTAGCCTCATAATCAGAGTTGACTTTCTGCAACGTCTTGTCGAGAACGTCAATAAACTTATCTAAGCTTGACGGAGTTGTCGCGAATTCAATTAACCACTCATGTGCGCCGTTACTTTTATCGTCAAAATAGATAGGTGCTGCCGTATATTCGGTAATTTTTGCTCCGGTTTGTCGGCATGCTTCATCGATAGCCCTGTCGGCATTGTCAACAATCAACTCTTCGCCGAAAGCATTGATAAATTGCTTAGTACGTCCCGTAATTTTAAACAGATACGGACTTGTGGAAGAAAATTCTACTGTATCGCCAATTTTATAACGCCACAAACCGCCACTTGTAGATATAATCATCGCGTACTGCTCACCTACCTTCACTTCGCTTAAAGGAATTACTGTAGGATTTTCTTTGTTGTACTCTGATGATGGGATAAATTCGTAAAAAATTTCGTTATCGAGCAGAAGCAAGAGATCTTTTGAATCGGGCGAGTATTGAACTCCGAAAAAACCTTCCGATGCATTATAGGTTTCCCAATATCTCATTTTTTCGGAAGGGATTAGTTTTTCGTATTGCTCTCGGAACGGTGTAAAACTTACGCCTCCATGAAAGAATACCTCCAAATTGGGCCACAATTCGGGAATAGAAGTCTGTGTATCGTTCACGATTTTCTTCAACAAAACCAACATCCACGAAGGCACTCCCACGAAAGCGCGTATATCTTTTTTTATGGCGTAATCGGTAAGCTTTTGCAACTTCTCTTCCCAATCGGCTATCAACGCTATGCTTTCGGGCGTTCTTGCAAGTTTTACGATACGTGGCATGTTTTTCATTAAAATAGCTGACACATCGCCTGTATATATACCATTACCTATCGAATTCACCTGCTGACTACCTCCCAAAACAAGAGTTTTGCCGAGCAGATATGATGTGTCGGGATGATGATTTGCATACAAAGCTAACATGTGGTAACCACATCTGTAATGGCAATTTTTTAAAGCCTCTTGCGTAACGGGTATATATTTACTTTTATCTTCGGTAGTTCCGCTCGACATAGCGAACCACTTAACAGGTGTATTCCACAACACATTTGACTTCTTCTCAACTAAAATCTTATCAAGGTATGGACGTAAATCTTCGTATGAATGTACGGGTACACTATTTTGAAAATCTGATATACTTTTGATTTCCTCAAATTTGTATTCTTGACCAAAATATGTATTTCTTCCATGCTCAACAAGATACTTCAAAGTAGCTTCTTGTGTACCAATCGGATTCTTGAGAAACTCCTCAATCGGTTTGTAATAGGATTTTACTATTGAGTTTATAATTCTTCTCATTTCTGTTTTATCATTTTGAGCCTGTTTTACACAACTTTTAATCAGATATAAAGAATAAATACAAATAACTAACCATTTGTACTTATTTTTCGCAGTTTTTGCTCGTCAATTATATTTATTTTCCTCCCATTCAGAGCTATAATTTTCTCTTCTACAAAAGCAGATAGAGTTCTAATAGCGTTTGATGTAGTCATATTCGACAGGTTTGCCAAATCTTCTCTTGCCAAATATACATTTATGGTTGCCCCGTCATCTTCTAACCCGTAGTTTTCTCTTAAAAAAATCAGAGTTTCAGCCAACCTTCCTCGAATATGTTTTTGAGTTAAGTTTACTATCCTTTGGTCGGCAATTCCCAAATCGACAGAGAGCAAGCGGATAAAAAACGAAGCTAATTTACTGTTTGTTGCGATTAGTTCTTTAACAATATCCATCGAAACCATACATACCGTAGAGTTTTCGAATGCCGATGCTGCTGTGATGAAAGATTCACCGGCAAAATAGGCTCTATACCCAAAATATTCTATCGGCTTTATCATCCGAACAATTTGAGTTCTTCCTCCAACACCGCTATTAAAAATCTTTACTTGCCCTTCACAAAGCACCAACAAATCAGTCGGAATTTCCCCATGCGAATAAATTATTTCATTTTTTTTGAAATGAACAATTCGGGCATCATTCTTGATAATCTGTTGCTCGCTTTCGTCAAGCATACCCCATATATCGGTTAATATAGAAGGTAGATTTTCTATCTCATTGACTTTTGTCTGCATAAATAAATTAAGAAACTGTTTCTAATTTTTCCAAGAAACAGTTTCCAAAAGAAATGTTCTTTAGTGCAAAAATAGCACATTTTTTTCACACGATACCGGATAATTGCTTTTTTAATATCTTTTCAAAGATAATACATAGAAAAATCATTTACGATTTTGGAATTATTTATTGTGAGTGATGGTTTGTGATTGGTGTCGCTCAAGCACGAAACCTTTTGGGAGATATTAGGTACAGCCAATATCAAATTCTTATCATAACTCAAACATTACAAATATATTTGGTCTATGCTCCCATTAAGCTAATGCTCTTTTGCCAGCCAATGGATAAAATATAACAGCTAAAATGCTACAGAATAGCGGAAAACAAAAAAAAATTCCACAAAAAATTTAGTTCGATTTATCAAAATATTAGTATCTTTGGGCTAATCAGAAAATAAAACAGATGAAATCAACACTATTCTATTTAGCGCTTTTCCTATTTGTTTGCGAATCAATCTTTGCACAAGAAATGGATTTCACAAATGAAGATACAACCATATTCAACAGGTATATCTCTTATATCAAACCATATAGAGAGACATCTAAAGATACGGTTTTGGAAAAAACAGCTCTTTTTTTCTTAGATACGCCATACGAAACGGCAACATTAGAGAAGAACGAAACCGAGAAATTGGTTGTCAATTTGCGGGCTTTGGATTGTGTAACTTTTGTTGAGAACGTTATGGCACTTACCAAAACGGTTTTGGCAGGCGACACTCTGTTTCAAGATTTTACTGCTAATCTACAAAACATACGTTACAGAAACGGGATAGTAAACGGCTACGATTCGCGACTGCACTACACATCTGACTGGGCATTCGATAATGTATCTAAAGAAAACCTACAACCGCTAACCGAAAATTTTGGCGGAATATTAGAGAAAAAAACTATCCGATTTATGAGTTCCAATCCAAATTTATATCGACAGTTAGAAAACGATAAGGGTATGATTTTCAAAATAAGAAAGACAGAAAACAGTATAAATTCACGTGGAGGATTCTACTATATCCCTCAAAACAGAATATCGAAAATCGAAAACCGAATTCCACACTTGGCTGTAATTGCATTTACTACATCCGTAAAAGGATTAGACACCTCACATATTGGATTTACATTCCGTCACAAAAACAAACTGTATTTTATTCATGCATCGAGCAACAAGAAAAAAGTCATAATCGACAAAAGAACAGTATCTGAATACTGCTCTATACAAAAATCGTGCACCGGAATAATTTTGTACAAAGTGATGTAGGTTTACTTAAAAGTTTATCTTTTCAATTCATTTTCGAATCATTTTTCCCTTCAACATCATGATTTCCGATAAACCTGTCAGCTATTTTAAATGCGGAATTAACAGTGATAATCAACACTGAAGACACTAATGCCTCTAAGAAAAGATTTAATCCTGCAAGCACTCCAAGAGCAGCACTGCACCAAATAGTGGCGGCAGTAGTCAAACCTTGTACGTTAGTTCCTTTGTGCATAATAACACCTGCACCCAAAAATCCTATACCCGTAACAATTTGTCCGATAATCCGTGCCCGCCTGTTGTACCCATAATACGCAGATTAACAAGCACATAAATACAAGAACCAACCGCCACTAAAGCATTTGTCCGCAATCCGGCACTTTTATTACTTATCTGTCGCTCTAAACCGACCGCTCCTCCGGCTGCAGCGGCAACCAAGAGTCGCAGTATAAATGATAAAATAGTCATAATTTATAATATTTATGCACAATTAATAACACTTGACTCCTCGCTAATCCTCTCACGTGGTATTCAGTAAACAAGCAGACTATCGGAAAGTCAGGATTGCAAATCCTTACAAAATAGTCTTTTATAATGAACAAAAAGTCTTCGTTTCCTAAATCACGAAACTCACAATCCGAAACGCGTACCACGCCCTTTCAGAAACTCAATACTTTACAGATATGGCTCTTTCAGTTTCTCCTTCAACTCTTCAGCCGAAGGCATATTATCTGGTTTTGGTTTCAACACGATATTGTAGAGCTGTTTGTTTTTCAAAACCTCGATAGCTTTTTCCATAACCGGATCGGCAAGCAACTCTCGTATCAACATACCCTCTTTATAGTAATATCGTTTTACGATTTCGGTTTCAATATACGACATAATCTCTTTTTTGAAAAGTTCTAAATCTCTGTCGAGATTTGGCTGCAACTTGTTTTCCAATGCCTTGTACTCCTCTGCTGCATTATCGAAATAGCGTTCGAATTCCATGATATTTTTCAGTGATTGCAACGAGCGAATACTCATTTGGTCGTATTTAAAATTTTTACTTTTCACAAAAGATTTAAAAGCAACGTAATCATCTTCCGACAAACCAAACTCTTTCACCGACGCAATTTTTGGGTTTTTCTGCACCCAATCGGTTACAAAGTCAAAGATTATGTTATCTGCCATTAAGTAATATACTATTGTTGCACTTTGCTCTAACGGGATAATAAAATCAGGTGTTATTCCTCCGCCATCTCTCACTTCGCGACCGTTAACGGTTTTGAAAACATTGGTCAAACTATCCGGAACACGGGCTACAGAGCCATCAGAATTTCTGTGCGAATAGTCCAATACCTGAATACTGCGTCCACTCGGAATATAATATTTGGCAGTAGTAATCTTCATATTGTAACCATAAGGCAATTCACGTGGAGTTTGCACCAATCCTTTACCAAAAGAACGATTGCCAATAATCACAGCTCTGTCAAGGTCTTGCAATGCCCCCGCTACAATCTCCGATGCCGACGCCGAACCTGTATCAATAAGAACTGCTATAGGAATAATAGTATCAATCGGATGAGCTTGCGTGCGATAAACCCTGTCCCACTGTTTTACCTTTCCTTTGGTTGAAACTACTTCCCGCCCTTTTCTAACGAAAAAGTTGATAATATTTATAGCCTCCTCCATAATACCGCCGCCATTTCCTCGCAAATCGAGGATAAGCGACTCGGCTCCTCTCTTTTTCAAATCAACAAATGACTCTTCTACTCTTTTAGAGCTGCCGTTGGTAAATGAGCTGAAATGAATATAACCTACATTATCATCATAAATACCGTAATGCGTTATCGGGTCTATCTCTATTTTTTCTCTCTTAAGAGCAATAATACGCTCTTTTGTTTCGCCGGGTCGTTGTATTTTAAGTTTCAAATCTGTTCCGGGTGTTCCTCTCAACTCGTCGCTAACCTCTTTCACGTTAGCATTTCGCATATCTTTTCCATTGACCTCAAGAATAATATCTCCGGCTTTCAATTCGGCTTTGTCTGCAGGCATTCCTTTATAAGGCTCATTTATTATCACTCGTCCGTTGTTATAAGAAATAATAGAGCCAACTCCGGCATATTTTCCGGTTGTCATAAATCGCAAATCATCAATATTTTCATCAGAATAAAACTCCGTATAGGGGTCTAAACCTGCCAACATATTGTGTATTGTCCTGTTTATCAAACTGTCAACCTTTACACTATCTACATAATACATATCTACTTCCTTGACAACAGAATTGAAAACATCTATATTCTTATAAATATTGTAGTTTTTTTGATTTTTCTCTTCTTGTTTTATTTGAGCCTGAAGCGAGATTGCAAGAATAGTTATATAAGCACAAATTAGTATCTTTTTCATTTTTGTAAACTGAAATCATTTGTTTTAAAACATACGGCAAAGAAACGAATTTTTTATTAAAAAATCCGTAAGTTTTAGTTATATGTTTTTAAATTACAGACAAGATAAGCAAATTCAATGTATCTTTGGTATCATTTTTATTTCTATTATGAAAAAAACAGATAGATATTTAAAATATATGGCTGCCCCTATAGCGATAAGCTTGCTTATTTTTGTAGGAACATGTCTGTTAGGTGCAAATGACATCCCAAAACTGCCAAAACTTTTATCTTGGGACAAGGTAGGTCATTTTGGTATGTTTTTCTTACTGTCTGCCGTATCTCTTTATAATTATTATTTTCTGCACAACGGCAATCCAAAAACTTGGAAATGGATATTTTGGGGTATCGTAATACCTTCCGTTTATGGCGGAGCAATAGAGTTGATGCAGAAGTATTTTTTCTCTTATCGAAGTGCCGAGGTGGCTGATTACGTTGCTGATATTTCAGGCTCTCTATCTGCCGCATTATTAACAATAATTCTATTAAAGAGAAAAACGGAACAATAGCTATTTATTTCTATCTTTGCAAAAACAACTTATAATTATGATTGACTTTTCAAAAATACCATCCCCGTGTTACGTGTTGGATGAGAACTTATTCCGCAAAAATCTGCAATTGATTAAATCGGTTAAAGAGCGAGCCGATGTAAATATAATTATGGCATTTAAAGCTTTTGCTCTTTGGAAGAGTTTTCCAATTGTTCGTGAGTATATACAACACTCTACGGCAAGTTCTGTGTCGGAATCTCAATTGGCTTTCGAAGAGATGGGTAGTCGGGCGCACACCTACGCCCCGGTATATACCGACGAAGATTTCCCAACCTTTATGAAATACAGCAGCCATATAACATTCAACTCTCTATCGCAATTTCACAGGTTTTATCCGCAAATACAATCGTCAGGCAAGGATGTGAAATGCGGTATTCGCATCAATCCCGAATATTCGGTAGTGAAGACCGATTTATACAATCCGAGTATGCCTGGCTCACGATTGGGTGTTACCTCCCAAATGCTCGGAAAACAACTGCCCGAAGGCGTTACGGGACTTCACATGCACAATTTGTGCGAAAGTAATTCGTACGATTTGGAGAAAACATTGGAAGTTGTTGAAGAAAAGTTCAAACATCTGTTTTCACAAATCGAATGGCTCAATTTGGGTGGAGGTCATCTGATGACTCATAAAAAGTACAATGTTGAACATCTGATTGAAGTCTTGAAAAGATTCAAAGCAAAATATCCGCATATCGAAATTATCATGGAGCCGGGCAGTGCTTTTGCTTGGCAAACGGGAGTTTTGGTAGCAACCGTTGCCGACATTGTAGAAAACGACGGTGTTAAGACGGCTATGCTCAATGTATCGTTTGCTTGCCACATGCCCGACTGCTTAGAGATGCCGTACAAACCTTACATAAGGGGAGCTTACCAAGAACCGGTATCGGGAAAACCTACATACAGAATGGGAGGAAACAGCTGCCTGAGTGGAGATTTCATGGGCGATTGGTCATTCGACGAACCGCTTACCGTGGGCAGTAGAATTATTTTTGAAGATATGATTCATTATACAATAGTCAAAACTACTATGTTTAACGGAGTTTCGCATCCGGCTATAGGCATCTGGAAATCAACCGGTTCTTTCGAACTTTATCGTCAATTCGGTTACGAAGATTATAAAAACAGAATGAACTAAAACAACATAAAATTATAAACAATATATTTAGTTCACGTGTTTATTTGTTAGTTGACAAGTAAACAGGTTGACAAGTAAATAATAATTATATAAACAGATTAAATAACTAATTTTAATTATGAGTTTAATAGGATGGATTATTGTCGGAGCAATAGCAGGATGGCTTGCCGGCAAATTGATGAGAGGTGGCGGTTTTGGACTATTGGTTAATATAGTTGTAGGTGTTATCGGCGCTGCAATTGGCGGTTGGGCTTTCGGGCTATTGGGTATTAGCACCGGAAGCGGTTTTGTTGGTAGTTTAATAACAGCACTCGCCGGCTCTGTATTGCTTTTATGGTTAATTTCAGTTTTTAAGCGACTATAGACAAAAACATAAACAGTAAAAATTGATATTTGTGTATTAAATATCGGTTTTTTTAATGATTATCCGTAATAATACCTAAATGATGTTCTTGTGTTTGTTTTGAACACTGCAACCAACCGGACGAACGGACTTAAAATAGCAAATCCCTGTATAAAACTTAAAAAACGGTCACATTTAGGAACAAATACGGATATATGTATTTTTTATTACTTTCCCAAAACAGGCTTATGAACAAATCGAAAGTCGGTATATTTCCGGGGTCGTTCAACCCGATTCATGTTGGGCACTTGGTTTTGGCAAACTATATGCGCGAATTTACATATTTAGACGAAGTTTGGTTTGTTGTATCGCCACAAAACCCTTTAAAGAAAGTCGGAAGCCTGATTGATGACGATATTCGCCTTCACATGACACAGTTGGCACTTACCGATTTCGAAAATCTGTCCGTATCGGATATAGAGTTTTCTCTGCCACGACCATCTTACACTTTCAACACACTCGAAAAACTAAGTGCAATTTACCCGGAGAAAGAGTTCACGCTACTAATCGGCAGCGATAATTGGACTACATTTCACAAATGGAAAGATAACAAACTTCTGCTCGAAAAATACAGCATAATTATCTATCCCCGTTTAGGAGATAATGTTACGCTATCAGAGTCAACTCCACAATCTGTACAGTTGGTTGATGCTCCCGTTATAGAAATATCGTCAACTTTTATTCGGGAAAGTATAAAAAACGGCAAGAACATTCGGGCATTTCTACCTGCAAAGGTGTATGACTTTATACAGGAAAATGGGTTATATAAAGAGAAAAGGAAGAATGTATAAAAAACAAAGGGGCTGTCTAAAAATCCCAACATTCGTTCGTTTTTGTCATTGCCTAAGGGCGATTCTGCGAATTCTGAACGAAGTGAAGAATCTATCTTGCTGTTAGCGATTGGTTTTGGGCTGTTAGCAGCGAACCTAAATCATAAACGACTCCCTGTCATTTCGAACGAAGTGAGAAATCTATTCTTTCGGCTGTTAGCTTTTGCAGGAAATATTATAAAAACGTCTTAAGTCTTGGCTCTTGTGCCTTGCATCTAAAAAAACAGATACTTCATTCCGCTAAAAACTCTATTCAGTATGACAATATAGTGATGTGTTTTTCTTTTGATACTGCTACTTCACCAAAATTAGTGGAGAATATCGGACTCGAACCGATTACCTTTTGACTGCCAGTCAAACGCTCTAGCCAGATGAGCTAATCCCCCGAATTGTATATGCAAAGATATATATTTTATTTATATTTGCAATCGATAAAGTCATTTTTAATCAGTTTGAAAAAATTTTTATGATAATATACAACACAACTTTTCATGTAGAAAAGGTTATAAAAGAGCATTTTCTTATTTTTTTACGCGATGAATATATTCCTTTTGTCACAAAAGACAGAACCTTGAAAAGCCCGAGACTGACTCGAGTTTTCAGCCAAAACAAAGATGACGGATACTCTTACGCTTTGGAGTTTAAAGTTGATGACGTTGACGCCTTGGAAACTTGGCAAAAATTATATGCAAAAGATATTCAAACTATGCTCTATAATAAATTCAATCAACAGGTGCTAAGTTTTGCCACATTGCTGCAACACATCGAGTTATGAAACAAGACCAAATCATAAAAGAGCGCATAATTATGGGTATCGACCCAGGGACCCAGGTTATGGGCTACGGTATTCTGAAAGTGGTAAACAACAAACCGTGTCACTTAGCCATGGGTGTAATGCAGCTTGATAAATATGAAGACCACTATTTACGCTTGGCTAAAATACACAATCGGGTTTTAGGTCTTATTGATGAATTCCTGCCTGATGAGTTAGCTATCGAGGCTCCTTTTTATGGCAAAAACGTACAAAGTATGCTAAAACTCGGACGTGCACAGGGAGTGGCAATTGCTGCTGCAATATCGCGCGATATACCTATCTTTGAATACGCACCACTAAAAATAAAAATGGCAATTACCGGTAACGGACGTGCTGCAAAAGAGCAAGTTGCTTATATGTTGCAAAAAACTCTATATATACCCGACGAAGATATGCTTCCACAACTTGATGCTACCGACGGATTAGCTGCTGCTTTGTGCCATTATTATCAGTCGGGTGTAGGGATTAGCGTTCCGAAGTATAAAAACTGGAAAGATTACGCTAATCAAAATCCCAAAAAAATAAAAAAATAACAATCTTTTTTCTTTGTCATTAAAATAAAAAAAAGTTACCTTTGCCATATGAATAGACTTATAAACCATATAGAATACCTGCTGCATAACCACAATTGTGTTATTGTGCCCAACCTTGGGGGTTTTGTAGTAAACAATAACACGGCAAAGCGAGACGGGTTGGCAGCACTTCACGCACCCTATTGCGATTTGGTTTTCAATAAAGAGTTGACACACAACGATGGTTTGCTCGTTCAATCTTATATGAAAACTCATGCTCTTACATCCGAAGATGCAACCAAAGAGATAAACGAAGCTGTAACCGAGTTGCGTCATAAACTTAGAGAAGAAAAAAGTATCGATTTAGGCGATGTAGGCACAATAAAAATGAATAGCGAAAGTCAACTTATCTATCTGCCGAAACCTTTTATTCGCCCCGATTTTTTCGGGTTAGGACACACATCTCTGAAACCTGTTATACAGCTTCGTCCCGAATTTGAGGAAAGAACAAAACAGAAAGGGGTAAGAAACATACGTCGCAACGCGATAATAACTACTGTAGCAGCATCTATTGTTGGTTTAATTATGTTTGTTTTCCCGCTACAAGACAATCCGTTGCACAGACAGCAAGCTAACGTATTCTCCGAAAACACACTTTTAGAGAAACGAATAGTTACTCCTGAAAACAAAACCTATTCATCAAATTTCGAAAACAATCTGTATAGCAATCCGGCATCTGTAAAAGTAAATAGAGAGAGTACCATTGCTACAACCGACACCCAACTGACTAACAGTGCAGATGAAAAGAAATTTTACATCGTTCTGGGTGTTTATCAAAATAGAAAAGGAGCTGAAAAGATTACCGAAAAGCTGAAAAGTCAAGGATTTAACCAAACTGCTTGGTTAGAGCGTTCGGGAAAAATCAGGGTTTATACCGATTCATTCTCTGATAGAGATGCAGCTGAACTATACTTACGCGAAATTTGGAAAAAATACCCCGAATATAATGATGCTTGGATTTTGAAAGTTGACAAATAAAAAATCAGAGAACAGTATTAATGATAATTGTTATTGATTGTTTTTAAATCAATATATCTCTCTTGCTATCCGATAGATGCTCTCAACAGACCCCAAAGCATAATAGTGAATGCCCGGTACTCCTCTATTTACCAGATCCCTACTCTGAGTCAAGCACCACTCAACACCAACCTCAACCGCATCGGCATCGGTTTTACATTTACGCAACTCCAACTCTAATTCTTGTGGCAGTTCGGTCCTGAAAACACGTGGCAAAACATTCAACTGACTCATCAAATGGATTGGTTTTATTCCGGGAATAATGGGAATTGTTATTCCCTCTGCACGACATCGGTCAACAAAATCGAAATATTTTTGATTGTCGAAAAACATCTGTGTAACCAAGTACTGAGCACCATTATCGGCTTTCATTTTTGTATAATATATTTCCGACTCCATATTTGGCGACTCCTCATGTTTTTCGGGATAACATGCCATTCCATAAGTAAACGGCTTGTGTGGTATAGTAAAACTTGAACCGTCTAAAGCAATTCCTTTATTGAAATTTTCAATCTGCTGCTGCAAATCTACCGCGTGAGCGTGACTGTCCATACGGCGTTGAGAAACATTGAGTTTGTGAGTATCGCCACGAAGCAGAAGAAGCTCGGTTACATCCAAAAACTCCAAATCTATTAATGCGTACTCGGTTTCCTCTTTCGAAAATCCGGCACAAACTATATGTGGTACCGCTTTAATTCCGTATTTGTTTTGAATTGCAGCAGCAATAGCGACCGAGCCGGGTCGTCTGCGAATATTTACTTTCTTGATTTCTCCAAATTCGTCCTCTTTGTAAATAGTCTCACTGTGATGGGTGGTTATATTTATATATTTCGGATTAAATTCTTTCAGTCGGTCAATAGCGTTAAAAACCTGCCCTATGCTGTTGCCCTTTAGCGGTGGCAGCAGTTCGAAAGAGAAAGAAGGATTTTCCGTATTACTAATCAAACAGGATTGTTTCATAACAAATATTTTCAAACAGTTCCTATTTAAAAATTGCCCGTATTATATCCATTCCATTGGCATAGATTAACAATCCGAACAATAAAATCATACCTGCAATTTGTGAATACTCCATAAATTTATCACCCGGTTTTCTACCCGAAATAACTTCGTACAACAGGAACATAACATGCCCTCCGTCTAACGCTGGAATCGGTAAAATATTCATAAAGGCAAGTATCACTGAAAGAAATGCCGTCATCTTCCAAAATGCAAACCAATTCCATTTAGCAGGAAACAGATTGCCTAAGGTCCCAAATCCACCTAACGAGCCGGCTCCTTCTTTTGTAAATACATACTTAAACTGAGCAATGTATCCTTTTAGCGTGCGTAATCCATACTTAATACCTGCCGGAAAAGATTCGAAAAACGAGTAACTAACCGTTTTTACATACGACTGAATATTAAATCCCAAGATTGCATTATCGTCAAGTTGTGCCGAAATAGTTGTCGGCACTCCTGCACGAAAAATATTTAATGTGATTGCCTCTCCTTTATGTTTCTGCAATTCATTTCTAAAATCCTCAAATGTTTCCGCACTTATACCGTTTACCGCAACAATGCTATCACCAACTTGCAAGCCGGCTCTTTCGGCTTCTGAACCGGAAACTATTTTCCCTACCACAGTCGGTACATTGTTTTTATATCCGGCAAAACCTTTCTTCTCACGCATAAGTTGTTGCATAAAGTCTTCGGGCATATTTATGTTTACCTCTTGCCCGTCTCTTAACACTGTTACCTGCTTTGAAGCAATTACCTGCGCTACAAAATTATCAACTATATCGCCACGGTCTATAATCTCTTTGCCATCGGCATACAGCAATATATCTCCATCTCGAAATCCGATTTTTTGAGCAACTTCGCTATATTGCATTCCTGATTTCACATCTTTCATCGGGACATAAGAGTCTCCCCAAGAGAAAACCATCATAGAGTAAATAAAAAAAGCGAGAACCAGGTTAAATACAACTCCGGCAATCATTACCAACAAGCGTTGCCACGCAGGTTTTGAACGGAATTCCCATGGTTGCTCAGGTTGAGTCATTTGCTCTTTGTCCATCGATTCGTCAATCATTCCCGCTATTTTTACATATCCGCCCAACGGTAACCAACCGATACCATATTCGGTTTCACTATTTTGGGGTTTATGGCGAAAAAGAGCAAACCAGGGATCGAAAAAGAGATAGAATTTCTCTACTCGTATTTTAAAAATTCGGGCAAAAATAAAGTGTCCGAATTCGTGTACAATTACCAATATTGATAAACTAAGAATAAGTTGTAATGCTTTAATTAAAAATGTTTCCATTTACTTGTCTTTGCGTAAAAACGCTGTTAATTTGTTAAATAATTTCTTTTGCTATTTTTCGGGCTTCGGCATCGGTTTGCAAATAATCTTGCAACGACGGCGACGAAATAAACGATGCTTTCTGCATTGTCTCCTCAATGACATCACTCATCCTCCAAAATCCGATTTTATCTTGTAAAAACGCTTCAACCACAATTTCGTTCGCCGCATTCATAATACATGGCATATTTCCTCCCTTTTCTATGGATTGATATGCCAAAGATAGATTACGAAACTTTTCGGTATCGGGTTTTTCAAAAGTGAGAGACTTCAATTCAAAAAAATTAATCGGCTTTACATCTGAACTCAATCTGTAAGGATAAGAAAAAGCATATTGTATAGGTATGCGCATATCGGGGAAACCCAATTGTGCCATTACAGAGTAATCTTTGAACTGTACCATAGAGTGAATGATAGATTGCGGATGAATAACCACCTCAACCTGCGATGGCTCAACATCGAAAAGCCATTTTGCCTCTATCATCTCCAAACCTTTATTCATAAGAGATGCGGAGTCGATAGTAACTTTTGCACCCATCGACCAATTGGGATTATTTAATGCTTGTGCTTTAGTCACTTTCTTCAACTGCTCAAGGCTGAATCCACGGAAAGGTCCTCCCGATGCGGTAAGCAATATTTTGTCAATCTGATTTATACTCTCGCCGTTCAAACATTGAAAAATAGCCGAATGTTCAGAATCGACAGGCAGAATAGGCACTCTATATTGTTGAGCCAATTTTGTAATCAACTCTCCTGCCACTACCAAAGTCTCTTTGTTTGCCAACGCAATACTCTTGCCTGCTTCAATTGCGGCAATAGTAGGTTTCAATCCAGAAAAACCCACCATAGCCGTAAGCACCATATCTATATCGGAATCTTGTACAACCTGTTCTATAGCGTCGGCTCCTGTCCACACTTTTATAGGTAAATCAGATAGCGACTGTTTAAGATATTCGTACTTCTCATCATTTGCAATGACAACCGTTTCGGGTAAAAAAGTCCGAGCTTGCTCAATGAGTTTATCTACTTGATTATTGGCAACCAAAACATAAGCCTCGAATTTATTGCGGTGATTTGCAATAACATCCAAAGCTTGCGTACCAATAGAGCCTGTAGAGCCAAGAATTGCTATTTTCCTTTTGTTATTACTCATAAAATTTATGCCTGAAAAGGAGTGCACAAAGGTAGTTAAAATACAAGAGTAAAACAATATTATCAGAGTTAATTAAATCAAAGGAATCAATTAAAGAAGATGTACCTTAAATAATGGGGATTAAATAAACAGTTGTAAAAATATAATTATGTCAAAACTTTAAATCTATATATCTTTTTATTACTTTTGCAAGGGAATTTGAAACACCAAACCATGACAAAGAGAGTTAAAAGAAAAAGAAATAAAAAAACCACTGCCAGCCAAACAAAGCAAAGAAAATTAGCTGCATTTTTCAAAAATGAAAGAGTTCAATTCATTTTTGGAATTATTATTGCATTCGTAGGAATTTTCGGACTTCTCACAATCACATCTTTTTTCTTTACGGGAGCAGCCGACCAGAGTTTGGTGATAAACAAATCTTTTTTTGAACTTATCAATGAAAAAGAGATAGAGATACAAAACTGGACCGGTGCCGGAGGCGCATATATTGCCCAGCATTTGGTAAACAACTGGTTTGGTATTTTTTCTATACTGATACCGGCTTTCATTATCTATTTAGGTTTGAAAATAATGCGTGTTTCCAACACTTCTTTTATTAAGATGCTGCTACTTACTGCTTATGGATTGATAAGTGGCTCTATTACGGCAGCTTTTATATTAGGTAAACTATTTCCTTCAAGCCATATAAATTGGGGCGGAACTCATGGAGCTAAAATTCAAAAAATTCTCGAAAACAGCATAGGATGGCCCGGATTAGTGCTTCTTGTGATACTTTTTGTAACAATAGCTTTTATATTGTTGAGAAAAAGCTCAATGTACAAGTTGCAAGACACATTGGTAAATAGCAAGCCAAATTTTAAATCGAAAGAACAAGACAATAATGAAATAGACGACACTCTCGAAGAGTTGGAACCTAAAGAGAAAAAGCCTTCAAAACTGAAAATAACAATTCAAAACTTATGGCATAAAATAAAAGACAGTTTCAAAAGCAGCACTCCTCCGTATGAAATTGACGAATCGGAAGAGACTGAAACCGAACCCCAATCTGTATTTACGAACGACACTACAATCAGAAATAAGACTCAATCTGTCGTTTCAGACGATGATTTTGAAATTGTTGTTCCCTCCGAAGAAGAGATTTCTGTAAACGAAACACCTTCAGAAGAAACCATACCGGAAGAGACTGAAGAACATACTGATGAAAATGCAGAACCGATGGAGGACTACGACCCGAAAAAAGATCTTTCTGCTTTCCAATTCCCAACCATGGATTTACTAAAAGTTTACAACACAAGCAACAAAGCTGTGGATATGGAAGAACAGAAAGAAAATAAAAACAAAATTATCAACACACTACGCAACTACGGTATAGAAATCACGTCAATAAAAGCAACGGTTGGTCCAACCATTACACTTTACGAAATAATTCCACAAGCCGGAGTTAGAATCTCTAAAATCAGAAACTTAGAAGACGATATCGCTCTTAGCTTGTCAGCATTAGGTATTCGAATCATAGCTCCGATGCCGGGTAAAGGAACAATAGGTATTGAGGTGCCAAACAAAGACCCACAAATTGTATCAATGCAATCGGTAATTTCATCAAAGAAATTTCAGGAATGCTCATACGACTTGCCTGTTGCTCTCGGAAAGACCATCACCAACGAAGTATTTATTTTTGACCTGACCAAAATGCCTCACCTTCTTGTAGCCGGAGCAACAGGACAAGGTAAATCGGTAGGTTTAAACGCGATAATAACATCTCTTCTTTACAAAAAGCACCCGTCAGAAATGAAAATGGTGCTTATAGACCCCAAAATGGTAGAGTTTAACATTTATTCTACTATTGAAAGACATTATCTGGCAAAACTGCCCGACGAAGAAAAGGCAATTATTACTGACGTCACCAAGGTTACTCAAACTCTCAACTCTCTCACCAAAGAGATGGACGACAGATATGAATTACTTATGCGTGCTAAAGTACGCACAATAAAAGAGTATAACGAGAAGTTTATAAAACGTCGTCTAAATCCCAACAAAGGACACAGATACCTACCCTATATTGTAGTAGTTATAGATGAGTTTGGAGATTTGATAATGACCGCAGGAAAAGAGATAGAGATGCCTATTGCACGCATTGCTCAAAAAGCACGCGCGGTAGGTATGCACATGGTTATCGCAACACAAAGACCTACAACAAATATAATTACCGGAACCATTAAAGCAAACTTCCCCGCGAGAATGGCTTTCCGTGTAACATCGCAAATCGACTCAAGAACCATTCTCGATATGAATGGTGCAAATCAATTGATAGGTAGAGGCGATATGCTATTTTCGCAAGGCAGTAATTTAATCCGCATTCAATGTGCTTTTGTAGATACTCCCGAAGTAGAAGAAATTGCTCAATATATCGGCAGCCAAAGAGGTTATGAAAGCGCTTTTGCCCTTCCGGAAGTTTTGGCTGAGGGAAGCAGCGAAGGAAGAGAAGCTTTGGACATGAATGATAGAGATGCTTTGTTTGATGAGGCAGCCAGATTAATTGTTGTACACCAACAAGGCTCAACATCGCTTATTCAGCGTAAATTCAGCATCGGTTATAACCGTGCAGGACGACTAATGGATCAATTAGAACAGGCAGGAATTGTAGGTCCCGTGCAAGGAAGCAAACCACGAGATGTTTATATTCAAGATGAATATTCATTAGAGAAATTGTTGGATTCACTTAGATAATATAAAATTTATCTGTATATTATAACGCATAAAAACAGACTTCTATTTTTTTAATTAAACTTTCAACAAAAAGATTCGTCCAAAATAAACAAAAAAACAGAATATTATGAGACGATTACTATTTATTGCTGTAACGCTATTTATCACTCTCGCATCGTTTGCGCAAGGGAGTTCAGAATCAAAAACAATTTTAGACAGAGCGTATAATACATACAAAGCTTCGGATGGTATAAAAATATCTTTTAAGTTATACGTTACCGACAAAAATGGCTCGGCATACAAACCCGAATCGGGTACCGCCTTAATAAAAGGAGATAAGTTTAAAATAAGTACCTCCTCAACAGATATTTGGTTTAACGGAAAAACTCAGTGGGTACTGCTGAAAGATGCCAACGAGGTAAATATTACAAATCCTACAGATGAAGAGATTGCGACAATAAGCCCGTTATCTCTGCTGGGAATGTATCAAAAAGGATACACCCTCAAAAAACCAATTTCAAAAACCATAAATGGCAAGAGCACCTACGTTATTGAACTAATTCCGGCAAAGAGCAATAAAGAGTTTGTTACGGTACAGGTTGCTATCGAAAAAAGAAGCAATACTGTCTTACAAGTAATCCTGAAACTAAAAAACGGCGTAACCAACAAATTGGATATCACCAACTATAACGCCAACAACAAATTTGCCGATTCGGAATTTACATTCAATAAAAATGCGAACAAAAAAATGGAAATTATCGACTTAAGATAATTGAGCACATTATGATGACTTCAGATTGAAGAACAAGGGGGCAACTTTACGAATTGGAGACATGGAGGCATGGAGAAAACACATTGCAGTCACCAATCAGCATTGTGTATAGAAGAAATAAAGTCGATACGTTCACCCACGACTGCGGACATTCATAAACAAAATCGCAAATCAAAAATCTTGCGTCTTGACGAATGCAAAGCCACCGTATTCCGCACCGCCCGCCAGCCAACAATATCACAAATCGGTATTCAAAAAACGAACTTATTCTTTCCATTTACCGCCGATAGAAAAATACAATAATATTTTACAAAGATAAAGAATAATTATATCTTTGTAAATCATAAAAAATTCATCTAAGACAGAGCAAATAAAAAAAACAGATATGAGAAATAGAGTAAAATGTTTAATTATCGGCTCCGGACCGGCAGGATATACCGCAGCCATCTACGCTTCACGAGCTAATCTTGAACCAATGTTGTTTGAGGGCATGCAACCCGGAGGACAACTTACAACTACTACCGAAATAGAAAACTTCCCCGGATATCCACAAGGTATTACAGGATTTGAAATGATGGAAGACCTTAAAAAACAAGCTTTACGCTTTGGTACTGAAATCTTCCCGGGACGAGTAACATCGGTTGATTTTTCGTCACATCCGCACAAGGTTACTATCGACAACGAAAAAGTAATAGAGAGCGACACCGTGATTATTGCAACAGGGGCTACTGCTAAATATTTGGGACTGCCTGACGAAGTAAAATATGCAGGACAGGGAGTGTCGGCATGTGCTACTTGCGATGGGTTTTTCTATCGTAACAGAACAGTTGCTGTAGTAGGTGGAGGCGATACTGCTTGTGAGGAGGCCACTTATCTTTCCGGATTAGCAAAAAAAGTATATATGATTGTCCGAAAATCGTTTTTGAGAGCCTCGCAAGTTATGCAAGAACGTGTTATGTCGAATCCGAAAATCGAAATCCTTTTCGAACACAATACGCTCGGACTATTTGGTCAAAACGGAGTAGAAGGAGCACATTTAGTTAAACGAATGGGCGAACCTGACGAAGAAAAAGTCGATATAGCAATTGACGGATTTTTCCTTGCTATAGGTCACACTCCAAACACAGATATTTTCAAAGATTTTATCGAACTTGACAATGCCGGATTTATTAAAGTTGATAATCCAACATGCAAAACCAATGTAGAGGGGGTATTCGCGGCAGGCGACGTAGCAGATCCGCACTATCGTCAGGCAATCAATGCCGCCGGAGCAGGTTGTAGGGCTGCAATGGATGCCGAAAAATATATTATAGAGAAGGGATTGTAGTTTTTTAACTTTTATTGAATGCTAAAAAATCAAAATCAACATTTTATATTAATCAAAAAAGTAAATAAAAATAAGAAAATTAATTATTTATGTTTTTACATTAGTAGTATTTTCATGTTGCATTGATTTACATATAGAAAAAACATAAGAAAAATTGTATATCAGTCAAGAAGAAGCTTTTATTTTTGGTTATAAATATCTTAAGTTAGAAAACAATAAGTATGACTTTTTTATGACATCGGAGGATGCAACAAACAACAACATATCTCCTGTGGATTTTTTGATAATGAAAATTGACGTTGATAAGGTCAATGAGGAAATATTAAAATCAAAAAATGAATTTAATTAAAAATGGCAGTATTCCTTCTCCAAAAATCATAGGTCATATAAGCACCATTGATGGCAGCTGGGGATACACATCCGTCTTTGTAAATTCAAATGTGAGGAATCTTGACATTTATTTATTGTAACTCCGTAGGCTTCATACAACTATTTAATGTATTTGTGGGGGCAAAGACTTTTTCTGGGATAGGTACTTTCGGAACTTGGATAATAAACAATGTAATCCCGGATTATTTAAATTACAGTTTAAATTGCGGTTTTAAAACATCCGGTAGCAATGGAGGCACATGTCTAATCATAGCCAACTTTATTACGGAAGATTTTGAAAAATAGCAGTAATTTCAATAATCAAAAATGAAAACAATAATTAAAATATCATTTCTTTGTATTTGTTTTTTATTGTCAAAGTGTTCTGTCTCGACCAAATACACGTATGAATCCACATACGCAGAGTTTAAGGAGCTAAGTAGTAAAAGAGATAGTGAGTTGACTACGGAACAATTAAAAATGAAGTCTGAATTAATGTCTTTCGTTTTTTCAACGATCGCGGTCAAAGACAATAAATTTGTAAATCTATCAAAACCTAAAGATTTTGAAGCAAAGGTTTTTTCAAGATTTTATTATGATATTTTAGAACAATCAATTGACGATTTCAATAAAAGTTCAAATTTCAGCAACTTAGATTCGATATTTAAAGAGATAATTACCACAAATACATATTCAATTGACTTAGAAACTGATTCAAAATAATAGCAAATAGAGAGAATTTTATAAAAGCCTTTAATAATTCATACAAAGCTTCCTTTAGAAAAAGAACAATAATAACAGAAAAGCGGTGGTTTCTCTTTTTGAAGCTACCGTTTTTTTGCACCTAATAATTTTTACAAAATATTGATTTTTAACAATTATAATCAATTATTTCACTATTTGACATAAAACTGCTTATTTTTTTGTTAATTTATTTCTTATAATCATAAAAATATATATCTTTGCACAAATATCCCCAAGCAAATGTAGGAAAGCTCCCAAAGAGCATTAAAGCTATATTTTTTTGTATTATCAAATAAGAAATTTTATACTAATTTAAATTAAAAAGAGAATGAAAGAGAGTAAAACTTCTACTAGGCTAAGGGTAAAAGCCATTGGTGCACTACTACTTCTCAGTGCATTTGCATTTCCCTTATTGGCACAGACCATTACGGTTCGAGGAACAGTTACTTTAGGCAAAAATGAGCCAATTATCGGAGCGACCGTTATTGTTCAAGGTAATGAAAGTCAGGGAACCGTTACAGACATTGACGGAAACTACACATTGCCCAATGTAAAAAGCAATGCCAATCTGGTATTCAGCTACATGGGTATGAAAACTCAGGTTATAGCTGTAAATGGTCGCAAAACTATTAATGTAATCATGGAAGAAGACAGTGAGCTACTTGGCGAAGTAGTTGTTACCGCACTGGGTATAACTAAGCAAGCTCGTTCGGTGGGTTATGCAACAACAAACGTATCTACTACCGAAATTGAGCGTATCAACGTAATCAACCCCGTTACTGCTCTGCAAGGAAAGGTTGCCGGTCTCTCGATTAATGCAACAGGAGCATCCGGTATCACATCAAGCTCTTCAATCACAATTCGCGGAGCTAAGTCTATCGACAAAAACAACTCTCCCATTTTCGTTATTGACGGAATGATTATAACCGAACCACTACGAGGAGAATTAGACGGAACAGATTGGGGATCTCAATTGAAAAACTTAAACCCTGCCGATTACGAAAGCATTACCGTATTAAAAGGTGCTGCCGCAACAACATTGTACGGCTCACGCGGAGCAAACGGTGCTGTTGTTATTGTTTCAAAAGGAGGTAAATATGGCAAAAGAGGATTAGGTGTAGAATTTTCTCAAATATTGGAAACCACCGATATTTATAAATCTCCAATTGCATTACAAAACGTTTATGGAGCAGGCTCTCCAAATAACGGATTTGAAGGCGGATTCTTAGCCGACGGCTCACTACAAAAGACAGCAGTCAGCTTCGGTCCCAAAATGGATGGCTCTTTGGTTAACCAATATCTGCCAAACGGTGGAGTTGCAACACCATTTTCGCCTCAGCCCGACAATTGGAAATCATTATATCAAGCAGGTCTAAACAGTACTTCAAACATTGCCATTAATGGCGGAGGCGAAAACTCTTCTTTCCGCGTATCATACTCATATACGGACAACAATGGTGTTTTCAAAAGAAACAAATTCGATCGCCACTCTATCGCATTTAAAGGACTAACCGATTTAAACAAAGTATTCTCGGTTGAAGCCGGTATTAACTACGCGTCTTCTCGCGCACAAAACGGAGCAAATCAGGGAGGATGGAACTGGGGAGGAAACCTTGGTATGATAAGTACATATTACACTCCTCGAAACTTTGATATGGCATCATATATCAGTATGTATCGCGACCCGGTTACACATGCGGTAGAAAATGAAACGCCATGGAGTACATTAGCCGGATATTTGCACGGAAGAGATATGAACCTATATCAACGTGCAGAAAACTCCATGCTAAGTTCATTAACTCTGAATGCCAAAATTCATCCAAGATTAGTTGCAAGCATCAAAGCAAACTACAACTATTACGGTATATCATCTCTTACTAAAGAGTATGGTCCGGGAGAAAACTACGGACCTACAGGTTCGGGAAAATATGGCAGAGCAGGAAAAATCGAAGGTAAATACAACTTCTTAGGAATGCTTCAATCTATGAACAATAAGCTAAATATCGGAAACGAAGAGTTTGTTATCGATGCTATACTTGCAGCTGAAATGTACGGAAATACAGCAACTCATGAATGGAAAAAAGAGACAAAAGACGGATTATTAATACCCGGAGTATTCGCATTTTCAAACTCTGTCGGAAAAATAGAGCCGGAGTACAAATATACTTCAATAAACGAGCAAGCCTTAGGTGTTTCCGCCATATTAAACTTAGCTTGGAGAGAACAGATATATCTTGAACTTACAGGACGTAACGACTGGCTTTCAACACTTGCTTATCCGAAATATATGAAAAATGCCGGAAATAACTACACCGTATTTTATCCATCATCAAACTTATCATGGGTATTCACAGAATCATTCAAAATGCCATCTTGGTTCTCTTTTGGTAAAGTAAGAGCATCTATTTCTCGCGTAGGGATGGGAACACTACCTTATGCCACAAGTAAAGGTTTTGGAGTTTTCGAACAAAGTGCACAATACGATCCTGATGGGACAAATGTTATTGTAGCACCACCCAACCTTGGCACATATTGGAACAGAGACTTAAAGCCCGAAATTCAGACATCATTGGAATTAGGAACCGACTTAAGATTCTTCAACGAAAGACTTAATCTTGACTTCGCCTATTACAAAACCAATACAGCAAATCAAATTCTTGAAGTGCAAACAGTCATGGAAACCGGAGCGAGTAGACGACTTATAAATGCCGGAAACATTCAAAACCAAGGAGTTGAAATATCTTTGGAAGGCACTCCGATTCGCACGGCTGATTTTAGATGGACTATTGGTACAAACTTCTCATTGAACCGCGGAAAAATTATTAAACTGCACGAAAACGTAAAAGAGTGGAATCTTATGGGACAATACGACGGCGGTCCTGAAATTTGGGCTTACGAAGGAGGAGAATTTGGAGTAATAACAACACCATACGATAATCCTTATGGTGCGGCAATCTATTACTTTAACAATGAAGACGATCCTAATGACCCAAGAAACGGCAAACCGGTTATCAATTATTCCGGTGCTGCGGGAAATCCGAACAGCGTACCTGTTTACGGATATGTAACCAATTATGACAAAGGTATTAAAGATAGAGTTAAACTTGGAAAAGTAGAAGCTGACTTTTTACTGAGCTTAAACACTTCTTTCTCTTACAAAGATTTCGACTTCTACGCAATGATTGACGGACGCGTGGGTGGAAATTTCTTCTCAAACACCTACAAATATGCCGCCCCGATGGGAACATTGGAATCTACACTATATGGTCGCGACCAAGATAATGGAGGTTGGGCAAGAGTAAACTACAATGGAGAAACGGTTTACGACGTATATCCATTGGACGCCGTATTTGACGAGGGAGCTACTGCACCGTTAGCAAGCGACCCCACCAAAAGAATAGAGGTTGGAGGTTTGACTTATGCAGAAGCATTGGAATTAGGAATTCGTCCGATGCCTGCAAGCGCTTACTATTTTTACAACTATGGATGGGGTATGCCCGCCGAATTGGGTATTCAGGACAATACATGGTTTGCTCTTCGCGAAGTAACCGTCGGCTATCGCATACCCGAAAAATTATTAAATAAGATTGGACTTAACTATTTTAGAATAGGTTTAACTGCACGTAACTTGGGTTACATCATCAATAAACTTACCGATGAAATGAACCCCGCATCTATTTCGAGCAACAATCCTCTAAAACCAATGGATATTGGCGCTGTACCATTCGCACGCACCTATGCCGTTAATTTTACATTGAGATTTTAAAAAAAACAGAATTATGAAAAAGTTTAAATATATAATTATAGGAGTTTTAACACTCTTTATATTCACAGGTTGTTTAGAAGACTTTCAAAACATAAACACCAACGATGAGTTTCTGGGTGAAGCTGACCCAAGAAGCGTTTTTACCGATGCTACCGCCAATTGGAATAATTCACAAAGACATCATTTAACCAATAAGTATAGCGGTGTAATGAGAATTATGCAATACATCGTTGCATCCAACGGTCCTTCCGAAGGAACTTATGTAAACGTAAATTCTACCTCTCGCCCCGAAATTTACACCCCTTATTACAATGATTACTTTACACGTATCGGTCAAAAATTACAGTATTTGGTTGATGAGGTAATTGACAAACATCCGGAAAAGGAGCGTTTTCAAGACGTTGCCGCAATTTCAAAAATTTTGCAATCGTACGAAGCTTGGTTAACCCTTGACGTAATAGGAGCAATGCCTTATAACGAAGGTTTGAGTATTCTTGGCGGTGCAAGCGAACCGTTATGGACTCCAAGATATGACTTGTACCAAAAAGATTTGAACGGAAAACCCATGTACAAAGTATTAGATGAAACAATAAAAGAAAATATCAATATTCTACACAACTCATCCGATAGCCAATACAAATTAGGGTTAAACGACTTTTTCTATAAAGGAGATGTAGCTAAATGGATAAAATTCGCAAATACTCTTCGTATAAAAATGGCTCAACGCCTCGAAAAAGCTGATAAAGATTTTTATCTTTCGGTAGTTGCCGATGCGTTGGCTCATCCGGGAGGTATTATCTCAAATAATTCGGAATCGGCAGTATATCATCATTCTATTGATCACAACAACAATACCGACGATATGCAAGCTCTTACCGACAAGTATGTTGCTTCGCGCACTTTGATTAACTTCTTGAAAGAATACGACGACCCACGTCTGCCTATTCTGGTTAGAAGAAACGGATTTGGACCCGGAAATAACAATAAAACGAATGATGAATTTTTTGAATTACTAAAAAAACATTATCCCGATTATTTAACAGACTTTCCTCAATGGACAGACAGATATGCCGGTCCTTCCGCAAATCCGGACAGTTCAACCAGTTCATGGTCAAGAAATGCCTACGCCGATATCAGATATGTTGATGACAATGGCAACAACAAAATCATGCAGATAAGATGCAACTCACAAATAGAGAGCCGTTTCTATGTTAAAAATGGTGGAAAGGTAAGCAACACATTAGGTATTAGAGACAAAGAAGATCAAGACTTATACGATATTCCTCAAAACTCTATATCACTTTTTACCCCATTAATTACCTATCCTGAAGTTTGTTTTATGATGGCTGAAATTGCCTTTAAAGAGGGCGGTCAAATGGGAGGAAAAGACGCATTGCAATGGTTCCGTGACGGAATACGTGCATCTATGGAGCAATACCAAACTTGGGCTGAAAAAATGGGAGTTCCTTCAGCAATGAATAATAAGAGCGACAACTACAATCCTATCACTTCTGCAGCTATAGATGAATATCTTGCAAAACCGGAATTCAGTACAGTTACATTAGAGAAAATTATTTCTCAACAATGGGTTAATCTGTTTATGCGACCGGAAGAAGCATGGGCTACATGGAAACGCACAGGATTACCTGCATTTAGCGAACAACCCACACCATACGACGGAGTTGTATATTTTGAAGAGCTAAGAAGCAGTAATGATGAGTTGCTTATCCCAAGACGAGGTGTATTGCCCACCCCCAATCAAGGAAATATCGACAATTACCATAAAGCCGTTGAAGATCTAATGGCTGACCCCAACTATGGAAGTGGTGTAGATCGTACAGAAGGACGTATTTGGTGGGATAAACCCTAATTAGAAAATAATTCTATTTGAAAAGGGAACTATAGATTCCTTTCATATAAATAAGTGGTTGAACAAATGTTCAACCACTTATTTTTTTATTATTGCTGTCCGATAAACATTCTCATTTTACTTTGAAATGATTTCGAGTAAACGATTTCAAAAATTATTTGGGAAAGAAGGCTCGAATTGAAAATAGACGTAGTCAAAATCCCAACATTCGTCCGTTTTTGTCATTGCCTAAGGGCGATTCTGCGAATTCTGAACGAAGCGAAAAATCTATTTTATAAACTCTTGGCTTTTAGCTGTTAGTAACGCACCCAAATCATAAACGACTCCCTGTCATTTCGAACGAAGTGAGAAATCTATTCTTTCGGCTGTTAGCTTTTGCAGGAAATATTATAAAAACGTCTTAAGTCTTGGCTCTTGT
>JBGZFC010000099.1:0-16032 GCA_041846575.1 Bacteroidota bacterium | reverse complement strand
AGAACTCAATATGAAGAATATTAGCGATATACAATATAAAATCAATAGAAGACCAAGAAAAAATCTAAATTACAAACAACCATTCAAAATCTTTTATAACTTTGTAAACAACAAAATTGCATTTGCTTGTTGAATCTACCACTTTTAATTTTAAATTTTTTATGAAGAAACTTATTTATTTATTTACTATTACGGCATTTGTGGCTACATTTGTGGCATGTGAGAAAAATGAACTATTGGATGCGGTAAAATCTGACATCAAAGAAACCGAAACTGTAAAACAGAATGAATTGAACATTCTTACTTTTAACAGTGAGGATGATTTTTACAGCACTGTAGAAAATATCCGTAAAATGGGATATTCAAATGTTAAAACTCGAAGTACACAACAAAACTTCAAGTCAATCTATGATGAGTATGACGAAGCAATGAGTGTAGCTGATGATTATTACACAAGAGATGGAGGATATGAAGAATTTAAACAAAAATATCCACACTTTTATTACCCTGAAAAAGGCGATGATTTTTCGGCATACCTACCTGTTAGCGATGAAGCTGTTGCTAAACTTCTTAATAAAGAGGGTAAAGTAATTATTGATGGCGTTGAAAGAGACTTTAAAGATGTTTTTACGTATGAAAAATTAGAAGATTTGGGGTTGGCAATGCCCAGCCAGACAGAAAGTTCATCAACAAGATTTACAGGATTAAGTCCAGTAATTGATTCTAGCATTCCTTACAATGTAGTTCTTACAACCTCTAAAAAAGAGATCAATTCCAAAAGACGCATGTGGGTTACTCTTAGAGGTATTGAGAAAGACTTATTCAATCTTCCTTTTGCAAAAGTTAAAGAAGCCAGAGTTGATTTTTGCTGGAGAAAAAAGGGGAAATTAGGTTGGTATAATGGAAAATTATATGGATATCCTACAATTGTAATATTGGATAAAACACAGTTCCCTCTTGAACGGAAATACGAATATTCTCCAATGAAATTCCCTGTTATGCGTGAGTTCACAGCAAAAATTAACAATTTTCCTGATAATTCTCCTTTGGATATTTATATAAGGTTTGAGAGCAAAGAAACGTATGCTGATTTTACAGCAGTTTATCCTGCTAATCTAAAAGACATATTAAAACTTAATAATGGAGACGGTTTTTGGGAAACGTTTAGCTCAAAATTTAAGAAAGCTCTTGAACAATATGCTGCCAAATATGGTAGTCAGTATTTAACTGAACTTTGGAATAACAATAATTAACAATTAATTTACAATTTACAATGAAAAAAACAATATTATTTGCACTGATTGTGCTTACTGTTTCTTCTTATTCCAAAGTCTTTTCACAAAATAAAAATGCATTGGGTGCTCATTTTGAGTTAGGATATTCGAATGAAGTTACAAATAAAGGATCTAAAATAACCGGATTTGAGTTTTTTGCGACACCAACCTATGCATTAGGCGATAACGCGAATATAGGCATTGGCTTAGGTTTAAAGGTGAATACAGTTAATGGATTAGTAAGTTTAAAGGAGCTTGATGAAGATACTAAAGAAAAAATATATGCATTGCCTCTTTATGCAAGAGCTCTATATAAACTTAACGTTAATAAGATATTTCCTTTTATTGAGGGGAAATTAGGTTACACTTATATAAATAAAGAATATTCAGGCAAATTGACCGGCTATTATCCTGAATATCCGGGTACAGTAGATATTAATTCTACGAGAAAAGGAGGATTGTTTTTCTCTCCATCGGTGGGTTTGTTTTTTCCTGTAAAGAACAGACAGAATATTTCTGTTTCCTTAGCATACATATTGGATCAGCAATCTATTAAGTCACATGCTGTTCAAATAAATAAGATAGACAAGGAGATTGTAACTCATCATTCAGTTGCTATTCGAGTAGGATATATGTTCTAATACGCCTTTTTATCAAGGAGCTGCCTCTGCTTTTGAGACAGCTCTTTTGTTTGTTACACATACCATAGAAAGAGAAACCATTTGCCGGATGCCCGGATTAATAAGATCGATGCATCTCAGTGAGATATTTCCAATACCGTTGAGGCATGTGCTGACGTTGCAGTTTCAGATTGATGCGTTCTTTGATGGTCGTGCTTTTGAAATATTCTTTCCACATCTCTTGAAACAAAGCCTCGTCCTCCGACAGTTGCTCATCGCTCAACTTACCTTTTGTCAGTTCCGACACATCTTTTTGCGAAAAAGAGACTTCCGTTACCGAGTGCATATCGTAATACAATCCGATATTTCGATGTGTGTCATAAATAATCCACGGTTGGTTGGAGTAACGGCTTTGAAAATGCGAGACGATAAGCGACAGCACATTGTATCGGGGCGTTACGGGTGCGAAAAACAGACCGTCAGCCGTTTCCTGAAACCGAATGAACTGTCGCAACTGTTCGGCTTCTTTAGCCACCTTTTGAGCAATCTGTTTCACTCGCAACACATCGTCGTCTCCGAAATTCATTTCGATGCCTTGCGGATGGTCGATATTTTTGCGCATATATCGGAAAAGCAACATCTCCGTTTCGGGTAGTTCCGAAAGCCAGACGGCAAGCATCATATTTTTTGCGATGACGGATAATTTCTTTTCCAACGCTTTCCACACGCGTAGCGATTTATCCTTTTTTGTGATTATACGATATTGCTCGTCGATAAACAGCGGTTTCGAATCGGAATCCGAAAGGATAAGGTCGGGGAATTTCTTCTGTTCATAAGCAAAGAACAGACAAGAGAGCAGTCCGTCGAAGGTTTTATCGTAGAGGAAGAGAGTCATCTTTGCAGCTATTTTTTTAAGAGTAAATTATTTTTTAAGTAAGATGACTACAAAATGTAGCCGACTGTTTTTTAGTTAGTTACAAGCTGTAACCACCCGAAATATTCCAAAAAATCAAACGGTTACAATTTGTAACTCTTTCAATTATTAATGTTATTCTCCCCAATCAATTGAATACTGCAGCAAATCGGCTGCCTGCTTTTTTTGTTTCAGCGAAACCTGACGGCGCACGTATTGCGGCGTAAGTTCGTTTACGGTTTGCATCGGCAACTCGCGACATACAATAAAATATTGTGCCCGTTTCATCACCACACCCATTTTTTTAAGTTGTACGGAATTGAGTTTTCCGTATCGTCGCGAGGAGACAATCTGTTTTGCCGATTTCACCCCAATGCCCGGCACGCGTAAAATCATTTCGTACGGAGCCGTATTGACATCTATCGGGAAAAATTCGGGATGGCGCAATGCCCAACCCATCTTGGGGTCGATATCCAATTCGAGGTCGGGGTGCGCGTCGTCCACAATTTCGTGTGCCTGAAATTCATAAAACCGCATCAGCCAGTCGGCTTGATACAACCGGTTTTCGCGTACCAGGGGCGGTTTGGCTATTGCGGGCAAACGGCTGTCGGTTGTGTTGACGGGAATGTATCCCGAATAATAGACCCGCTTAAACGAGGGACGTTTGTACAATGCCGAAGCTAAGGTAAGAATCTGCTTATCGGTATCGGGTGTGGCGCCGATAATCACTTGCGTACTTTGTCCCGCCGGCACAAACTTGGGCGCTTTGCGAAACTTTTTCCGGTCTTCGGCGCTCTCCAGCATCCCTTGCTGGATGAACCGCATAGGGGCAAAAACGCTTTGATAATCTTTTTCGGGGGCAAGCAGTTTCAGATTCTGTTCCGACGGAATTTCGAGATTCACGCTCATACGGTCGGCATATACTCCTGCTTGGGCTATCAGCTCCTGACTTGCTCCGGGAATGCTTTTCATGTGTATGTATCCGTTAAACCGGTGCACTTCGCGCAGCAGTTTCACCACCCGAAGCATCTGCTCCATGGTGTAATCGGGGTTGCGCATCACACCCGAACTGAGAAAAAGCCCTTCGATATAGTTTCGGCGATAAAATTCGATGGTCAGTTCCGCCAATTCATCGGGTGTGAAAGCAGTGCGTCTTACATCGTTGCTCCGGCGATTGGAGCAATAAGCGCAATCGTAAATGCAATGATTGGTTAGCAACACTTTGAACAGCGAAACGCATCGCCCGTCGGGAGTAAAACTGTGGCAGATGCCCCAGCCGGCAGTCGTACCCATTTCGCCCTTTACGCTGCCACGCGATGTGCCGCTGGAAGCACACGATACGTCGTATTTGGCGGCATCGGCAAGTATTTTCAGTTTTTCGAGCGTTTTTTCGTTCATAATCGGGTTGCGCGTGTTAGGTGATTCAGATTGCGTGTTGCAAAGAAAACAAATCGCAGCCACATTTACGAAAATATAATCTTAAAAACAGCTATTTTGTGAATAACTTTTTAATTATCTGATTTTCAGAACTGTTTAAAATATATTGAAAATATTTGCTTACTTTTGTAACCAAAACCCAACTTGTGTTGTCTTATGTATGTAAACAAATTATTATTCTAATAAATTAAAAAAATATGAATGAGTTAGTTCCTCTTTTTGGAGTTCTTGGTGTTTTTTTCGCACCTGTAGTTCTCGTTTGGGTTATACTTGAGTACAGAAAATCGAAACTGCGTAACAGTGAACGAATGGCTCTTATTGCACAAGGAATAATTCCTGCCGAGGAAGAAATAAAATTGAACAAAGCAAATCCAAACCGATTTGTATCGCTTAGAAACGGCATTGCCCTTGTTGGTATAGCCGTGGGAATTATTGTGGCTTTCCTGATTTCAGAATGGATGGGATTTTATGAAGAGAAAGCTTTTGCGATTTACACCGCTTCTATCTTGTTGTTTCTGGGTATAGGTTATCTGATTTATTTCTTCGTAACCCGAAATTTAAAGATGCCTATCGATGATGAAACCTATTAATAATAAGGAAAAACAGATAGTACAACAAACGCTTTCGGGTAACACTTCCGCATTCGGCTATTTTGTTGAAACATATCAGGATATGGCAATTACTGTCGCCTGTCGAATTTGTGGCAACAGGCAGGATGCGGAAGATGTGGTGCAAGAGAGTTTCGTAAAAGCATACCGCAACTTGCATTCGTTCAGAAGCGAGAGTAAATTTTCGTCGTGGCTATATCGCATTGTTTATAATACGGCGGTTACTCACACCAATGCTAAAATATGGATTAGCGATTCGTGTGAGGAACTCACACAAATTAATAAAGAGAGTACCGATTTCGATACCGAAACGCAAATTATCGCTACCGAACGGTCCGAAGTTGTGCAAAACGTGCTAGACAGAATGCCGAAAGGCGATGCTCTGTTACTAACATTGTATTATATGGAAGATAATTCGATAAAAGATATTGCCAAAATTACGGGACTCAACGAAACAAATGTGAAAGTGAAACTTTTTCGTGCCCGAAAATTATTTAAAGAGCTACTTTTCGCAATATATGAGTTTCAACATATTTAAATTAATAAAACGATGAACGAGAAAAACAATATACATACCGATGAAGAGTTTATCCGTAAACTGATGCATTCTACAAAGCAGCACGCACTCGAAAATATGAAATATAGGATTATGCAGCAGATTGAAACCGAAAAATCGCTTATTCATCAACAAACGAAAAAAAGTCGTCGTGCAAGCGAGATGTTGGACAGTTTTAAATCTGTTTTCGGGAAAGTTTCTGTTCTGATTTTAGCTTTGATTGTTGTAGCTTTTATTCTGAAAGGGAGTAATTTTTTGCTGTCGTTTGAGTTTTTATCCGTTTTATCTCTGATTGTTCTGGTTGCAACCGCTTTTTGGTTTTTTGCACAGCTTGAGGCTCGGGTTCGACGGAAACATAAATAGAATAATTTGACAATGCGATATAAATAACTTCTTGTCATTCTTAACAAAGCAAAGATTTTATTAGAAGTCTCGCATTGTTTGACATGACAAATCTGAAACCTGCTCCACGAGCCAAACAATCCATTTGTAATAAAAAAGACGGAAAATTCGTCTTTAACTCCCAATTTCGAAATAAAAAATCCGAAATTATTTATCCTCATTCATCAATATCTCTCTCGCCTTTTTTAACATTTCTGGAGACTCACCCGGCGGAAACCGAAGATTCATTTTCTTAAATTCACCCAAGATAATATCGCCAACGGCAACACGCGCAAAATATTTTTTGTCTGCCGGAACAACGTACCACGGCGCGTAATCGGTAGATGTTTTTTCGAGCATATCTTCGTAAGCCTTTTCGTATTTATCCCAATTTGCTCGCGCAATAAGGTCGGCAGAATCAAATTTCCAGTTTTTGTCGGGATTGTCAATACGTTTAAGAAATCGTTTCTTCTGTTCATCCTTTGACACATTCAGGAAAATTTTCAAAATATGCATCCCATTGTCATGCCAATGCTTTTCTATCGCATTAATTGCCTTGTAGCGATTTTCCCAAAACTCATCATCAATTTTATCTACTGAGTTGTATCCCGGAATACGTTCGTTGAGTATCCATTGCGGATTAACCTTTGTTGCTAACACGTTTTCGTAATGCGAACGATTAAAAATTTCAATCATACCTCTCTCGGGCAATGCTATGTAATGTCGCCACATATAATCGTGCTCCAACTCGTTTTTGGTGGGTGTTTTGAAACTGTGTACACGACATCCTTGAGGATTAATGCCTGACATTACGTGACGAATAACACCATCTTTACCTGCCGCATCGCGTGCTTGTAAAATAACGAGTAACGAATATCGGTCGTCAGCATAAAACAACTCTTGATAGTCCTGTAACTCTTCTATATTTTTCCTCACCTCTTCCTTAGCCGAATCTTTATCGAATCCGGCACTTAAATTCGTTGGAAACTTGTTAAGATGTACCTTTTCGCCACCTTTTATTTGCAGTTTGTTGTAATCGTAGTTCATACTCAGTTTACTTTTTATTTATTATATATTGTGTGGAGTTCTCACTCAATGTATAAACATCCAAAAATAGTGAAAATTATTTTACTTTAGAAGGATAACTTTGTAATTATTGCACTTATTCTTGACTAAACATTTTCTTTCTCTTTACATTTGGTTGTCTTTCAAGTATTGTTTTTTTACCGCAATTTAATAATCACCATCTGAAAAGCCTGCTTTACAACAAATAAACGAGATACCCATTTTTATCTATTTCATTTTTCGGCTAAACAAAACAATAAATATCAATCTTAACAATATCGTAACTGTAATGTAGCTGCTTCGTAACAATTATAACAGACCTTTGCAGCGAAAATTTGAAATTAAAAGAATAATATTGTGATACAAAAAACATTTATTTTAATAAAACTGACTTTTTCTTTTTTATTGTTCGTTACACTAAATAATTTTGTAATTGCACAATCCGGAACAATAAAAGGGAAAATATTCGATTCTAAAACAGATGAACCGTTAATAGGAGCATCAGTGGTTATTGAAGGAACTAATATCGGAGCTGCTGCCGATTTGGACGGTAATTTCGTAATTTCAAATGCTCCGGCAGGCAAACACAAGTTAGTTGCATCGTATGTGTCGTACAGCCCGATGACCAAAACCGATGTTGAGGTAAGAGGTAATCAGACATTGACTGTTGATTTTCCGATGTCTCCCGACGATATGCTATTGAAAGAGGTGGAAATTGTTGCTCGTGCCAACCGAGAAAGCGAGAATATTTTGCTTATGGAACAAAGACAGGCATTGGTTGCAACTCAGGCAGTTGGTGCTCGCGAACTTTCAAGAAAAGGAATCGGTGATGCACAAGCTGCAGTTGCTCAAATATCGGGTATATCGCGACAGGAGGGAGTAAAAAATGTTTTTGTACGTGGATTGGGCGACAGATATAACAGCACTCTGCTTAACGGTTTCCCAATACCTTCGGAAGACCCTGAATATAAGAATATTTCTCTCGATTTTTTCGGAACGGATATTATACAAAGTATCGGTGTAAATAAAGTATTTAAAGGAAGCGACCACTCTGATGTGGGCGGTGCTATTATCAATATAAAATCAAAAGAATTTGTAGGAGGCTACGATTTGAGTTTTGATATTTCGGGAGGATTGAATGTTTCTACAATCGGTTCAGACTTCATTCGTTCGGCGGGTTCAAATATTCTTGGTTTTGCTAATAACAGTCATCCTACCGATGGGATGTATGATTTTGCAAACAGTTTAGACCCTAAAGCTGTTTCTGCACCAATAAATCATAGTTTTGGAATCTCCGGCGGAAAACAGTTCCGTTTAGGAAAATACAGCAATCCGTTGTCAATTTTTGCGGTAATAACACATGGCTCTGATTACTCTTATACCGAAGAAATTGCACGTAATACAAATACTGCAGGAACTGTTTGGCAAGAGCAAAAGGGTGATAAATATACATCATCTGTGACTCAATTGGGACTTGCAAATATAAATTATCTGATACGCAACAAACACAATATTCAATACAACTTCATGCTTGTTCACGATAACAATCAATATATAGGTGAATATAGCGGATATAACTCTGAACGTTATCAAGACAGTCCTAATTATATTGGTTTTCTGAGAAGGCAACAAACTAATGACAACCTTCTGCTTGTAAACCAACTGTTAACCGATTGGAGTCTCAATAAAAAACTGAATTTGAACGCGGGAGTTTCATACAATAGTGTAAAAGGAATGGAACCCGACAGACGTGAAAATTATCTCTCTCAGATAGATGGAAACAATTACATTTTTACTGGAAGTAACCGACAAAAACGTTTCTTTTCAGGCCTTAAAAATAACGACATAAACGTTAAAGCAGAACTTGTTTATAAATTGCAAGATAAATACAACACGAAAAACTCGGAAGTAAAAGCCGGATACATAGTACGTTTTGTAAACGATAAGTTTGAATCTATAGAATACAACTTTTCCGCAGTTAGCGGAATTTACTCTCTCGACGACTTGTTATTGGATAATTTATACAATCAAACAAATTATGCTGACGGTAAGTTTAAAATGACAAAAGGCGAACCTAACACCTATAGTGTAAACAAATATGTTCATTCTCCTTTCGTTGAGGCATCTTATCAATTACTGTCGAACCTAAGTGCAAATGTTGGCTTTAGAGTTGACATTGTGGATATGATGGTAAATCACAAAGTGCAACACGTAGCTCCGGGTAGAGAAAGTATCAAGAAAAACTATTATTTGCCAAGTTTAAACTTTAAATACGACATAAACAGCAAAAATAGTTTGCGATTCGGAGCAAGTAAAACATACACCCTTCCTCAATCGAAAGAGATTTCTCCTTATCAATATGTAAATGTTTCATTTGTAAGCCAAGGTAATCCGCATCTGAAACCTTCAGACAATTACAATATTGACTTAAAGTGGGACTTTTTCATAAGCACGGCAGAAATATTGACCGTTACCGGATTCTATAAACATATATTAAATCCGATTGGACGTGTGGATGAAGGCAACTCTGCAGGACTGTTGACTTACAACAATATTGCTTCTTTTGCAACAGTAGCCGGAGTCGAAATTGAGTTTAGAAAAAATCTATTTAATAAATTTAATACTGCATTAGATAAAACAAACAGACTTTCGGTTGGAATAAATGCCTCATATATTTACACCAACACAAAACTAAACATTCTAAACACGGAAGAGAGAAATAGTATGTTGGAAGGAGCCTCCCCATTTTTAGCAAACATAGATTTGTCTTATTCTTACAAAATAAAAGAGAAAGACCTTACATCTTCACTTATATTCAGTTATTTCAGTGACAGGATTTATACGATTGGTGCGAAAACATTCAAAAACATTATTGAAGAAGGAGTTCCTACACTTGACTTTGCATCATCATACAAATTCTGCAAAAACTTAGCGATAAAACTAAACATACGCAACTTACTGAACGCGTCTTACAAACTCACTCGCGAAAGTACAAAAGGAAAAGAGCTGCTAAACGAATTTAAAAAAGGACAAAATATTAGTTTAGGTATAAACTATAATCTTTAAATGGATAATTATACAAACATTTTAATTATTAATTTTGAACAAAATGAAAAAAACAGTATTCAATCTATTATTGGCAATTGCAGTTGTAACATCTTTTGCCTTAACTTCATGTAACAAAGACAATCCGGAGCCTCCAACAACAGAGGACTATGAGCTATCCGGTTCAATCACAGATGTGCGCACACTTGATGCATCTATAGAGTATAAATTGGTTGGTACGCTAATTGTTGAAGATGGTGCTACACTTAATATTCCTGCCGGAACTACAATAAAAGCGAGAAAAGGATTCAACAATTATATTCTTGTATTAAAAGGCGGTAAAATTAACGTTAACGGAACTGCTGATGCTCCCGTTACAATAACTGCAGATATCGACAATGCAGAAGAAGGACATTGGGGTGGTTTAATCATCAACGGTAAAGCTCCCCTTGCCGGAGGAACAACAGGTTCAACAGAAATTAACTCTGCTTTTGCTTATGGAGGTAATGATACAAACGACAACTCCGGAACAATCAAATATTTAATATTAGGTTACACCGGCGCACGTTCAAGTGCTGATGTTGAACACAACGGATTAACTCTTAACGGAGTAGGAGCAGGAACAACTATCAGCGACTTATTCGTTTTCAGCGGTGCAGACGACGGAATCGAATTTTTCGGTGGTTCTGTAAGCGTGAAAAACTTATTGGTAGTAAACTCTGACGATGACATGTTCGACGTAACTCAAGGTTGGAACGGTACATTAGAAAACAGCTATGGTATCTGGGAAAAGTCATATTCAAGTTCTGAATCAGACCCACGCGGTATTGAAGCTGACGGGAACTTAGACGGTGCAACTCCCGACCAAGCTAATCAATCTAACTTTGTTATTAAAAACATGACTATTGACTTGAGATTAGACCCGTCAGCAGCAACTGCAAATCAAATGCAGGATGTGTTGAAAATTCGCCGTGGAGCAAAAGCTACTATCGAAAACGCAGTAATAAAAGGGACAGGAACGGCTAACGACATTATTGACATGACAGACGGTAAAGGAGCAGGACATGCCGATACAAAAATCAGCATCACAAATTCTTTGACTAACCCTGTCGCAGGTCAAGCCATTCGTGTACCGGACGGATTTGATATTACTAATCTGAAAATTGAAAACGGAAACACAGGTTGTCCGACAAGTGTTTTCAGTTGGACAAAATACCAGTTCTAAGAGAATAACAAAATAAAGGTATCTCAGAAAACGTAAGGGATACCTCTATTTTAAAAAAAAGCAACAACCTCTCAGGCTCTTTTTTGTATATTTATCTCGAAATACAATTTAGCTTACAAACTTAAAAAAAATAGATATGAGAAAATTAATATTATTCATATTCTTGGCATTATCAAGCTCAATAATAGTTCCACAAACCAAACAAGATGTAATCCAACCAAAAGTTTATGAAAATCAAGGGATTTATTACAGAGATCGAGCTTTAACCGAACTTTTTAACGGCGATTATCGCGAATACTATGAGAACAATACTGTAAAACTTGAAATACAGATAAAAAACGGAGTGCCGGAAGGTACCTATGTCATCTATTTCGAAAACAGAAAACCTCAAGAAGTTCGCTCATATAAAAATGGACAACTGCACGGTTTGTGGAGAAAGTATGACGTCTCGGGACAATTAATTTCGGAAGCCGAATATAAAAACGGAAAGAAACACGGTGTATGGCGTATTTGGGACGAACTTGGCATGCAACGATATGAGATGAATTACAATGAAGGAGAAAAAATCGGTATATGGCGTATGTGGGACGAAAAAGGTAATTTGATTGATGAAAAAATTTTTTAATAAACAAGTAACATTAAACTTAACAATTACTTAACCAAAATGTAACCATATTGTAATCAAAAAGGCTCATCTTTGTACCGTAAAAAAACAAACACACTAACAGAATAAAGATATGAAAAAAAGTTTAATATTCATAGTTGCCATTTTTGTTGCATATACAACTTATGCTAATAATAAAAATGAGAAAAGAGTTGAAAAAACGGCTATACATCAAGTAGCCGAAAAAAGTAGCGTATTATCAATTACAGGTTCAATTGTTGATAACAAGAATAATGAATCATTGGCAGGAGCAGCCATATATGTAGATGGAAATAAATACTACTCTGATTTGAATGGAAATTTTTCTGTTTCACATCTTGCTCCCGGTAAGTATCTTCTAAGAATTGAACTGATATCTTATCAACCTGCCGAAATGGAAGTGGAGATTGACAGCTCAAAAAATATAAATATTGTTTTAAATCAGCAATAAAACAATTTGAATTAAGATCAAGTAGAAACACACAAATATAAATCAGATTTGTTTTAGTAAAAACAGTTATTCTCACTATAGTTAATAATTTCAAGAAAATTATTTTCATTTACTCTCTAAAGATTAAGCAGGGGTATAGATGTGAAATCTGTGCCTTTTGTTGTATCTGATAATAGTAGAGTTGATAAGTCGAAAATAGCGAAGTTATCAGACGTATCAGATACGACAAAATTAGGAACGATGACTTATTATCGCATAAATTTGTCTTTTTTCCCTCTCTTTGTATATTTTTTTGTTTTATATTTTTTTTATTGTCAGAATTACTGTATTTTTGCACTCCTAAACAGTAAAGGTTTGGTCGGGTAGCTCAGCTGGATAGAGCAACAGCCTTCTAAGCTGTGGGTCCTGGGTTCGAATCCCAGCCTGATCACTCGCAAATCGTGGTATTTTGCAGAGCGCTATGCGAGAGAAAGGTAAATTAAGATAGTTTGCAAACAAACGAGCGAATGGTAATTTGAACTCGTTAAACTATGAATTATAAAACAATATTATTTAAAACCAATTTACCAAACCCTTTTATGGAATAAAAAAAACAACTCTTAAAAGTGGGGAATGAAAAAAGACGGTCGGAATAAACGCCGAAACAGCGACCTAAATTATAATTCTGAAAGTAGGCAATAAAAAAAATAAAATGAAAATAAATTTTTTTTATTTGGGGATTTTTTATCTCTCTGTGTTTATATTCCTGTAGTGATGCTTATAACTTTGATGACAAATCTATTATTTCTGAGACTCAGGACAAGAGAGGTGTTTCTAAAAGTAACTTGAAAGAAAAGTTTGGATTTGCTTTAGTTAATAGTTTGAATGAAAGTCAAATTCTTAGGGAAACGTTGAAAAAAGAAGCTTTGAAAATGTTTGATAAAGATTATGAAATTCTTGTTTATTCATTTTTAGAAACAAAACTTGAAAATGGAGTAACTTTTGAAGAATTAATAACAAGGCATTCCAAAGATTTTAACCTGAGAGAATTATTGGAAATAGAACCTACTCTAACTATTTTGGTTCCCGAATTACCAAACAATTCTTTTTCAGCACACAATTGGAATACAAATACAGATATTCCTGCAGTTGCCATACGCACAAATGAAACCAATGATATTCCGTTAATTACAACAACCAATAAAATTATCATGCTGCCATCAGATGCCATACCTGGTTTTCCTGTTTTAGTTGTTAAAAATAATGAACGGCTTGTTTCTGATAAATATTTTTCAAATTTTGATAAATTAAGAACGAGAACTATATACAGGGGAAATGGAGTTGAATTAAAATTTTGGTCAGACGAATTCGATGGAAAAAAAAACGAATTCTACAGTTAGACATATAACAAAGAAACTTGACCAAGTTATAATAAATGCTTATAAAATTTATGAAAAAGACTATCCTGATTTGAATGGATGGCAACGAGATTATATCTATTATGGTATTGAACCAAATAATACAGAAGGTCCATTTTCTTATGATTTTCAAGAACATATCAGAAGTTTTTCAATGAGTGGTGATGCAGAGAAGGCCTACAATAAAATTTCAGACCAAACCGGAGATCCAAGTGTAAATCCTATAATTAAAGAAAATAACAGCCATTGGACCGGCGGTTTTTTTGAATTTAAGGTGCGAACAATCATAAATGCAAAAAATGGAATAGGAAACGAGTTGATTAACGGCTTTACAGTTTCACCTTCAGAATTGTTTGGCTTAACTTATGAAGAATATCCCGGTCTATTAGGAGCTTTGGGCTACTATAAGCTAAAAAACATTTATAACAAAACGATTATAGTCGACCTGCCAATTATTAATTGGGATTTAGATCAATACGCATCTTCTATTAAAATTGAAATAGAGGAAGTTGATTTATCAGAAACAACAGTAATTACAGATTCAAGAACTGTCAAATTTGCCACAAACTTTGATATATCGTCAACACTGGGAGAAAAAGTGAAGTTAGGTTTAAAGTTTGGAGCAAGTTTAGAAACAAATGAAACTCATACGGTTCAAAGAACTTTTACTCAAGGTAATGATTTCTTAGGAGAAGTTATTGTAAATTTTGCAGATAAGGTTGTTCTAAGAAAAATTAATGTATGGATAATGGGAAGCAGATGGATAACAAGAGATTATACCACAGGTCTGGGTTACTGTAAATTTAGCGTTGAACCTAAAAGAGTTCAATAGAATCGGTTTTATTATTATAAAATAATTATGAGAAAATATATAACCCTAATTATAAGTGTTTTATTAATTGGATGTTCCAAGAATAATGAAGAAAGTGAAATCTTTCCGACAGATACTTATTATAAAATTGTCACATTTGAAGTAATTAATTCTAACCAAATTGATTTAGACAATAATGGTGTTTCAAGTACAGATATACTATCAGAATTAACAAATTACTCTTCTTATCCTTATGATTTACAGATTAAGAGTAAAAATGGCTCTAAACTATTTTCTTTTTATTTGCCTACACAAAACATAGTTCATAATAATCTTGTTGAGTTCACGAGAGGTGGTTTTAGTTACTCATCAGAAAGAGATAATTTTAATAATATTGAGATTGATAGAGATAATTTTATAATCTGTTTTAATAAAACAGATTCATCCATCTATCAACTTGTATTAAAGAAAAAGTATTATGACTTTTCAACCGATTCTTTCAACAATTTTGAGTTCAATATAGTGTTTGAAGAAATATAAAATTAGTATTAACAACGTATGAAAATATAATAAGAAAATAAGTTAAAATCAACGTTGCCTTTATTCATGCAAAAAAGTAGATTTATTTGATTTTTAATCATAAAAATTATTATCAAAAAAATAAACCTAAAACAATTATTATTAGCAGCTATATTATTGATAGCTTGTAGTAGTGCCAAAGCACAGTTTAAAATTGGAGTAAAAGCCGGGCTTGTGCACTCCGGTGTAACATCAAAAACCGATTACAAAGCAAATGTTTTGCTTAACGAGAGAGATAAAACAACAGCATATTTATCGGGAGGAGCTGTCGGAGAGTATTGGTTCAATAAATCTTCGGCAAACAGCAACTTTTCGCTTATTCATGTAGAGTTGAAGTGGACACGTCGCGGTGCTGCATTATATAACCCTTCGGATGCGGCACAAAATTCAACTATAGATGAAGAGGTTTTTCAATTAGATTTCTTGGAATTGCCTGTAACTTATGGTTATTCCGTTAGTATTGTAAAAAAATATGCGTGCCGTTATTAGAGGCGGGTGCTACGTGGGTTGTGGTATCTTGGGCAAACGCTATATAGATTCTGAAGTAAGTCTCGGACTGAGTAGTACAATAGGAACCGTATCGCCTTTTGAACTTGTTACTGCAAATGGAACCCAATATTCGGTATTCCCTTCTTATAAACGATTCGACACAGGATTGACTTTTGGTATTGACCTGTTTTACGACCGCTATTTCCTGTCTTGCGACTATCAGCATGGTCTTGTAGAATTGGTTTCGTATAATAACGCGGGCAATATTAAAAACCGAAACTTAGTGTTTTCGGCAGGTGTAATTTTTTAACTCTACTTTTTTTATTAGGGGACTTCTAAAAACTCATTATTTTTCTCAACCTGTTATTTCAGCCCTTATTTTAAAGTTAACCATTTGTATAATACTCCCCAAAAACTGGACAACAAGTTAAGACATGACGATGAAAGAAAAAACATTATCTTTAACAAAAAAAACTTATGTCCACAACAAGAAGAAAATTCATCAAAGAGTTCAAAGCGAAAGTCGTTTTAGAATCTT
>JBGZFC010000098.1:0-5269 GCA_041846575.1 Bacteroidota bacterium | reverse complement strand
GTTAATTTTTACTTTCAAAACACAAAAAAATATCATTTAAAATGGATATATCTTATCTTATTTAACAAATTAATTTCCTAATTCACATTTATTTTAACAAAGATAAATAAATCAAAAACAAGAATAAACCACTGAATATAAACAAATTACATTCAAAATAACATTCTATCAAATTTATGAAAATTAATTTACGTTAAATAGTTGCTTAAAAATACTAATTAACGTAATTTTGTAGCCTATTAACAAACAACAATTAATTTTATGAACAAACAATTATTTTATTTGCTTGTGCTGGCTTTTTTGGCATTGCCGCTATCGGCGCAAGTGAAAGTAACCGGAAAGGTTACCGATGAAATGAACAGTCCGTTGCCAGGAGCTAACGTTGTGGTAAAAGGAACAACGCAAGGTGTAGTTACTGACTTCGACGGAAACTATGAAATACAAGCCCAACAAGGCGATGTATTGGAGTTTAGCTTTATTGGCTTTCAAACCCAATCCAAAAGAGTAACTGCTATGGGGGGGGGTAAGTCATTAATTATCAATGTGTTACTTAAAGAAGATGCGCAGCAGCTTGACGATGTAGTTGTTGTGGGCTACGGAACTCAGAAGAAGGTAAACTTAACAGGTTCTGTGGCTACGGTTGACAGTAAATTACTTGAAAGCAGACCTGTAACCAATGTTTCTTCGGGATTAGCTGGTTTATTGCCTGGTGTTTATATCAATCAACAGAGTGGATTGCCCGGAAACGATAGCGCCATCATACGTGTAAGAGGTGTAGGTACGCTAAACAACTCAAATCCGATGGTTATTGTTGATGGAGTGGAGTCAACGATGAATGAAATCAATCCGAATGACATTGCATCTATCTCCGTTCTGAAAGATGCTGCCTCAGCAGCCATTTATGGGTCAAAAGCTGCCAATGGCGTTATTTTGATTACTACGAAATCAGGAAAAAAAGACACTTTCTCCGTAACTTACTCCACTAATGTAGGTTATCAAGCCCCTACAAAACTTCCTGAATATATGGATTCGGCAGAATATGCCTCTTTATTGAAAGCAGAAGGCGATAACCGGTTCACCGATGCCGATATTGAGCTCTTCCGAAATGGTACATCACCGTACACGCACCCAAATACTGATTGGTTAGGGCTTTTGTATAGCGGTTCAGGACTTCAATACAATCACGACATCTCTTTATCGGGAGGAAGCGAAAAAAACACCTATCGCGCTTCGTTAGGATACCAAAACCAAGAAGGAATCATCAAACATACGGGCAAAAAGCAGTACAACGCTCGCTTAAACTTGAATATGACTCCTTTGAAATGGCTTACCGGAACGATGAATATGTCCTTCACAAGGCAAAATCGAGAAGAACCTAACAATGCTTATGTTAGCGGAGGGCTTGACCAGATTGTTCGACAAACATATCGCATTGCTCCGTGGATTCCATATAAAAATGAAGACGGAACATACGGCACAATTGGTGATGGAAACCCCATTGCGTGGATTGACCAAGGAGTACAGATTAATGAACGTCGTGATTTCTTCTTAGGAATAGGAGCTCTTGAAATTAGACCTATTGAAGATTTACGAATTAAAGGAACTATTTCTTTACGCACTTATAATCGTGATTACAATCGGAAAAACAATGAAGTGCAATATAGCCCTTCTAAATATCACGGACCTACTAAATTAGACATTACAACTAATTTTGAACAACGTTTCACCACCGATTTTACTATTGACTATTCAAAAACGTTGGGTGTACACGCATTTCACGCTCTGGCAGGGTATCATACTGAAACCTTTAACTTAAAGCAAAACTTCGGATATCGTGAAAAATTCCCATCTACTGTATTGGAAGACCTCAATGGAGGGGCAACTCAGGGAATGAAAGCCGAAGGTTTCACGCGTGAGCTCAATATGATTTCCTATTTTGGTAGGTTAAACTATACTTTGCTTGACCGTTATTTGTTTGAAGCCAATTTACGATACGACGCATCATCGCGTTTTGCAAAAGAAAACCGCTGGGGAGCTTTCCCATCGGTATCTGCTGCGTGGAGACTCTCAGAAGAGCGCTTTATGGAGGGTGTTAGAGATATTTTCAACAATATCAAATTCAGAATATCGTGGGGTAGATTAGGAAATCAAGATGCTTTGATTAATAACAACTCAAATTCTTACTATCCGACCATTCCTACCCTTTCTTTGGGGTATGATTATCCTTTCAACAGCAATATCGCTTCCGGAGCTGCCATTGCTGAGGCTCGAAACACCAATCTGAAATGGGAAACTACGGAAAGCAAAGGTGTAGGATTGGATTTAAGCATATTCAAAAAGGTAAACTTGACCCTTGATTATTATGATAAGCTCACTTATGAGATTATTATGAATGTTCCTTCACCAGAAACTTTTGCAAAAAGTAATTACTACGATAATGTCGGAAAGGTTTCTAACAAGGGAATCGAACTTACGCTCGAATACCGTGACAAATTCGGAGAAGTGGACTTTAATTTCGGAGGTAACATAGCTTATAATAAAAATAAATTGTTAGAATTAGCCGGTACGAATGAAATTATTTCAGGAAGACGCATTCGACGCATAGGAGAACCCATTGACGCTTTCTATGGCTATAAAACTGATGGGCTTTATAGAGTTGATGCTGATTTAACCTCTTGGGCTAAGAACGAAGTTGGAACTGTTCGATTAGGAGACCTACGTTATGTTGATATAAATAATGATGGAAAGGTAACGCCAGATGATAGAACTGTTTTAGGAAGCTCATTCCCGACCTATAATTATGGTTTCAACATCGGTTTTGCGTACAAAAATTTTGATTTATTAGCCATATTTCAGGGAACATTAGGAGGTTATGGATATATGGATTATGTAGCTATCGGAGGTGCGGTAGGTGATACTGAAAAACCTTCCTCTATTTGGAGAGACCGATGGACTCCTGATAACATAAATGCCAGCGTTCCTCGAATTCAGCTAAGAAATATGAGAGGAACAAGTATGCCGCAACCATATACGTTAGAATATTGGCTCAGAAGCACTGATTACCTACGATTGAAAAACCTACAAATAGGATATAATGTTCCATCACATCACTTAGAACGATTTAAAATGAAAAACCTTCGCATTTATTATAGCGGACAAAACCTTTTCACTCTCACAAATTACATAAAAGGGTTCGACCCAGAAGCTCCTTCTGGTAGAGGTAGTGATTATCCTGTTGTTATGGTAAATTCCGTAGGATTAAGTTTAACTTTCTAAATTAATTTATTGAACAATGAAAAAAATAATATATACAACCGTGTTAAGCGCAAGCCTTTTATTTTCTTGTGCTCCTGATTTAGATACTTATCCGAAAGATGCGCTATCTCCAGCTATATTTTGGAAAAATAAAAAGGAAGTTGACCTTGCTCTAACGGCTTGCTATAATGATTTTGAGAGCGGATATAACATTTTGGTAACAGATTGCCTCTCTGATGATGCTTTCAACTATCACGCACACGAAGGTTGGAGAAAAATAGCCAATGGAACAATCACTGCGGCTGATCCCGGCATTAATTATTATAGCTACACAACCATTGTGCGGTGCAACGAGTTTTTAAAAAACATAGATAATCTCTCATTTCTTGATACTTCTACAAAAGATGTATATAAATCACAAGTCAGATTTATCAGAGCTTATCGTTATTACTTAATGCATATCAATTATGGTGCTGTACCGTTAGTTTTAGACGTATTTGACACTCCTGAATCTTCAAAAGTTCCTCGAAATATGAGCGACGAAATCTATGGATTCATAAAAACTGAGTTAGAAGAGATTATCCCGCTATTGCCAGCTTCTTATTCAAGCGATGAATATGGGAAAATTACCAAAGGAGCTGCTCAAACTTTATTAATGCGATTATATTTGCATAGAGATGATTTTGCAAATGCATTAAGCATTGCAAAACAAATAGAGGGATATGAATTATTTCCAAGTTATGCAGGGTTATTTGAACCCGAAAATGAACAAAATAAGGAAGTAATATTATCTATTCAACAAACAGAGGATTTATATGAAATAGATTATGTGCCTTTACTTCCTAATGGTGTAGGAGGCTGGTCTTCGGCAGTGCCTACACAAGATTTAGTTGATGCTTATCAAATGGCAGACGGAAGAACGATTGATGAAGCTAAGGCAACAGGAGACTATGATGAGGCTAATCCGTATAAAAATAGAGACCCTCGATTAAGAGCAACCATTATTTACCCTGGTCAGCTATGGCAAAGCAAAGCATTTGGTTCTATCATATCAGGAAATGCTGATTATTACAACAAAGCTGATAATGCTTCTAAAACAGGGTATAACTATCGTAAGTATTTAAATCGCTATGACAATAACTTATCAGGATATTGGAATTCAGGCGCTGATATTTTTCTATTCAGATATGCTGAAATTTTGCTAACCATAGCCGAAGCAAGCAATGAGGTATCAGGACCCTCAGCAGAAGTATATAATGCACTCAATAAAGTGCGTGCAAGAGCTGGAATGCCTAATGTAGATACTTCAAAATATGGTACAAAAGAAACTTTACGTGAGTTTATCCGCAATGAACGTCGTGTAGAGTTAGCTATGGAAGGAGTTCGTAGATGGGATATTCTTCGCTGGAAAATTGCTCCAACAGTTCTAAACAAAAAAATCTATGGAACAAAAAAAGGAACAATACTTACAACACAACAAGCCAACGGAGATTATGATGTTAATCTAAATCTTGAAGCAAATGAGATTGAAACTCGTCAGTTTGATGAATCTAAACATTATTTACTCCCTATACCTCAATCAGCAATTGATAAAAATCCTAAATTAAAGCCTAATAATCCAGGATATTAAACCAATTAAAAAATACCCAAGTTTTTAATACTTGGGTATTTTTTTATATATAAATCTATTAGTCATAAGAAAAATTAAATTTCTATACCTTTAAAGAATCTAAATCACTATATTTTTATCAGTATTATAGATTTTTTAAATAAAAGTTTACGGATATATTAAGTTTTAATAGCTACATACATTTTGAATTAATGAACTGTATTCACTTCAATAACTAAATATTTTTTAGATTACTAAACAGACCTCATTACAACAACTTTTAAATCATAAATCTAATATATTGACCACGATATTATAATTTTCATATCTAAAAGTTATAATTTCTTAGTCATTTTTATAACTAAATAAATTTGTAATTATCGTATATTCCTCTTTTTTATAATT
>JBGZFC010000097.1:0-7539 GCA_041846575.1 Bacteroidota bacterium | reverse complement strand
TATTCAATTTTTTGGACGGAGGCGAATATAACACTTTTATCCATTCGGCACAAAGTGAAGGGGTGTTTTTCCTCTTCCTTTGTCCGAAAAATGTATATTCTTCCCCGCAAAAAATTGCGTTTACTAATGGAATTTACGAAAAAAAACAAACTATAGTAACTCTAAGAATGCATTTCTCTAATTCAATAAGATACATTATATCTATAGATTACAGTCATCTTATTAATTTTACAATACTAGAATAAATTGGGAGTATGGTATTCATTATTATAAAGTTATTAATAGTTAATATAATGTAAATACTCTGTAATACATAACGGAACCATAAATAAATGAGATGTAATTATACATAAAACACAAATTTATAAACTCTATATTCAATAGATTTCTTTTTGATATTGGGGATTATTTCCCCAAGCCGTATAGTTCACATTACACAAGACTGTATTAATTTACGATTTTCGATTTTCTTTTAGCGGTCAGTTTTCAGCAATTGGTTGTTTCACGCAAAGGGCGTAAGGGCTCCATTTTACAAAATTGCACATTGTTAATTACCCAAACAATACCATTCATACAATCTTCTCACACCTTCATCAATCTCTGTTTTATGTTTCCATCCGATAGAATGCAGTTTAGAGACATCGGTCAATTTGCGCATTGCCCCGTCGGGTTTTGTTGTATCGAAAACTATATCTCCTTTATAACCGATAGTTTTAACGACCAATTCCGACAGTTCTTTAATGCTTATCTCCTTACCGGTACCGATATTTATATGACAATTTCTTATCTCGGACATTCCTGCCTTAAGATCATCAAAATTCACATTTTCCATAATAAAGACACATGCATCTGCCATCTCTTCGCTCCAAAGGAATTCACGCATTGGTTTTCCTGTGCCCCAAAGAGTTACATATTTATTAGTAATACCATATTTTAACAATATATTCTCGATATCCGAATCGGATTTTTTGTCGTTGATATTTTCTACGGGACGCCTGTTTAAATCCTCACGAATTTTTGCCCAATCATTTTCCCAAAGCATTTTTGCCAGATAAACTTTCCTTATCATCGCCGGGAGGACATGACTTTTTTCCAAATCGAAGTTATCGTTAGGTCCGTACAGGTTGGTTGGCATCACCGCGATAAAGTTGGTGCCATATTGAATATTAAAACTTTCACACATTTTCAGACCTGCTATTTTCGCAATAGCATAAGGCTCATTGGTGTATTCCAATGGAGCCGTTAGCAGAGCACTTTCCGGCATGGGTTGCGGTGACTCTTTTGGATAGATACAGGTACTGCCTAAAAAAAGTAACTTTTTCACACCGTGACGATAACTCGCACTAATTACATTGTTTTGGATTTGCAGGTTTTTATAAATAAAATCGGCACGATAAACGTTGTTGGCAACAATTCCGCCAACGTGAGCTGCTGCAAGAAAAACATACTCGGGGTTTTCTGCCCGAAAAAAATCCTCGACCTTTGCACTATCCGTCAAATCGAGTTCCCACGATGTTCTTCCAATAAGGTTGGTATAACCTTTCGATTGCATATTTTCCCAAATAGCCGAACCAACAAGTCCGCGATGTCCGGCAATGTATATTTTTGAATTTTTGTTCACAGTTGTATGCAAATATTAATATCTAAATCAGACGTTGGTAATAATCAAGATCTCGACACCTGAAATCCGGTTTTAGAGAGTTGCATTTCTACAAAGCGAGCTCTTTCATTCAATCTGTTCTCTTGTAATATTTTACGAATACGAACAACGGCATCCGTATCTTTTGCCACCATATATAAATATCCTCCACCGCCTGCTCCGGGTAGTGTATAACCTAAAGTATAATCTTTTATTAAATCGATAATATGCTGAACATCCAAAGGATTAGTTCCTGTGTCAATTTTTTTCTTCTGCTCCCACGTTTTTAAAATATGTTTGCCGTATTGAGTAAAATTGCCGTGCTGAATGCAGTCGGTCATCTCACCGGCATGAAATTTCATATCGTGCAATATCGCCAGATGTTCGTTTGAATTAAGAAACATACCTCGAACAATTTCTGCCAAAATATTTTTCGCAACACGCGTAATTCCCGTGTAATATAATATATGACAGGGCTTATATTCAGAATCGGTAAAAAGATAATCGGGTAACCAATTAACTTGAGGATTTTGCAAAAAGCCTTTTTCTGTCTCTAAAAGCTTAACTCCATGTAGAATGCCTCCGTATTGGTCTTGCCAACCTCCTCCGCTTGTTAAAAGCTGCTCCAATACAAGAGTGTGCGTACCAATCAGGTTTTTACTCCATCCTAAACTGCAAAAATCGTTTAACGCACCTAAAACAGTCGCAGCAAGAATTGAGCTTGTGCCCAACCCCGAACCGGCAGGAATAGCGGAAAGAAGCGACACTTCAATACCCGAACCGAAAGCCTCTAATTGGTTTTCTAACGAAAGAAACTGTTCGGAAGAAAATTGCGGAAGAAATCCGCTGAGAGCAAGAGCCGCTTTCGGGATTGAAAATGGAGAACCTAATTTTCGATAATCTCCCAACTCCTCGAAAGTACGAACAAATTCGGTTGCTCCCATATCGATGCTACGCAACACGATATGACTTTCTGAACAAGGTTTAACATAGACTTGCAAAGGCGGCAAACCGTTCAACTCTATTGCCACATTCACCACTTTACCTCCCGAATAGAGAGAGAAAGGCGGTGTATCTGTCCATCCACCGGCAAGGTCTATTCTGACAGGACTCCTACCCCATACAATCTGATCTGACATTACCGAAAGGCGTGGGGTTTGCTTACGAAGAAAAGAAGCTTCTACTAAACTTTTTCTCAATAAGGAGAAGGCTTCCGACTCTTCATCTCGCGAAGCATCAAAATCTCCTTTCATCTTCAAAATACGGGAACGAAGCATCCGGTTATGAATTTGTTGCATCCTGTCTGAGTCTTCACTCAACAGTGATGGCTGTTCTAAGTGCAAATCGGAATAATCTTCCGCCACACTGCTTAAATCTAACTGATAGAAAACACTTTTTTGATAGTTTTTTTCCATCATCGGATAGTTTTCTCTCAAAAACAGCTCTTTCTGCTCATACAATCGAGGCAAAGAGGCTTCATCCATCAACTTGTCTGCCGAAAAACGATGCGATTTTAACCAAATATTCTTTCCTTTTTCCGATTCAGGATGCTCATAAATCATCCATTTCAATACTGTTTCCATTTCATCAATAGACTCTACATACGGGAAAAGCCTGGCATTCTGTATATCCACCGTATCAGTGGCAACACATTTTAAAGTCAACCCATGATTTTCAATCCATTTCAAAAAAGATTTTCCCAGCCATATTGTTTCGGAAGATTCTATGTTTCCTTTAAAATTATCGTCTATACCGTAAGGTCTTATGGCGTAACCTTTTTCACTTACAGGAATTATATCAATGCAAATTCCTACGGGTAATTTTAAGCTCCATCGATTTTCGGGTACACCGGTAATCACATGCTCCGACGAGAGATGCCACCCACTGTGTATATAGGAATTTTCAATCCAAATTGTACCGTTACTCTCTGTGAATGTATAGTCAACAATGGCGTTTTGTGTAAAGATGGCGGGATGCGGCTTAATTTTACGATGCATTATGAGTCGTTGGTCATAAACTTTGTTTTGCAACGCAAGGGTAGATGTAATCATTTCTCGACTAGTGCCGTAATGATGAAAATCGCCTCCTTCGAGCGGAATAATTTTCACAGACAATCTATTAATTTCATAATCTGTTCTTGTGGGATTAGAACCTAAAGCCAAACCGAAGTCGCCGTATAAATCATAAAAATGCATAGTACCATCATCGCTATATGAACGTTTACGCAATAGCTCCACAGCTCTGTCGCTAAGTAGCCAAATACCTATGTCCATTAAAAAAAAGTGAGAGTGAGATAGATTTTCCAACTCGCTTAACGATGGCTTTTGAAGCATAAAGTCCAACTCATCGGGAGTCTCTCTTGTGGATGCAAACAGACCGTGTCGTGTAGCCAATGATGCATCTACCCAAAGTCCGAAACAAACTATGTCTGCTTCAGGAATATCCTGCAATGGTGTATCGACATGTATATATACATCACCACTCGCTATAAGAGTGTTTAAAGATGAGGGTGCCTGCTCTGATATTTTATCGTAAAGCGGTATTTGAAGTGACAACAAGTCCTGTTTGACACGTTGCCCCCTCGCCCAACGAAAAACAGGAATAGGAATAGAGGTTTTACCCGCAACCGCATAAGCGGGAAGCCTTCTGCTTTGCCCTCCTGCATGAATTAAGATTCTCTTCTCTTTGGATAACCACTCCACAAAATCAGTTCTCGGGTTTTCGTCTCTGTAGCACTCTTCAAGCAACCAAGTACTGCCACTTCCCGACCCCAATCGTTTATCAAGAGGGTCTGAAGTACAAAACCACTTACCGGTGTCTCGTTCGTTTAGGTTGTGATAATTTTTTACGGCATTTTGGGGAAGAGAGAGAAGGTATTGCATAGCTTCAGAAATGATTATGGATATTTATTATTATATTTCGCTTTTCAATTTTAACTTTTTCACAAAGCGTATGTCGTGTTGCACCATTATTTTAACCAATTCGGGAAACGGAGTTTTAGTTGGGTTCCATCCCAACAATGTTTTGGCTTTGGTTGGGTCGCCGAGCAACAGTTCTACTTCGGAAGGACGGAAATATTTAGTATCAACCTCTACCAATACTTTACCGGTTAATTTATCTATACCTTTTTCATTAACACCTTCGCCATCCCAACGAATATCTATACCTGCATTGGCAAAAGCAATAGTACAAAACTCTCTTACAGAGTGCATCTCTCCGGTTGCAATCACAAAATCTTCCGGAGTATCGTGTTGCAACATTAACCACATACACTCCACGTAGTCTTTCGCATAGCCCCAATCACGCAGTGAATCCAAGTTTCCAAGATAAAGTCTATCCTGCAGACCTTGAGATATACGTGCAACGGCAAGGGTTATTTTTCGAGTTACAAAAGTCTCTCCCCTACGTTCGCTCTCATGGTTAAACAAAATGCCGTTCACAGCATACATTCCATAAGCTTCACGATAGTTCTTAGTAATCCAAAAACCATACAGTTTTGCCACCCCATACGGACTTCGCGGGTAGAATGGTGTGGTTTCTTTTTGAGGAACTTCTTGTACCAAACCGAAAAGCTCGGAAGTAGAAGCCTGATAGATGCGTGTTTTTTTCTCTAATCCTAAAATGCGTACTGCTTCCAACAACCGAAGCGTACCCACCGCATCGGTTTCGGCGGTATATTCCGGCACATCAAAACTCACTTTCACATGACTTTGAGCTGCCAAGTTATAAATCTCGTCCGGTTGTATGGTTTGAATCAAACGAACAAGAGAACTGGAGTCTGTCATATCGGCATAGTGCAGATTGATTAACCTTCTTTGCTTCATATCGCGAACCCACTCATCGAAATATAGATGTTCTATTCTTCCGGTATTGAATGATGATGAGCGTCGCAAAGTACCATGTACTTCATACCCTTTTTCCAAGAGAAACTCAGCCAAATAGGAGCCGTCTTGTCCGGTAATTCCGGTTATCAATGCTATTTTTGACATAATTATATTAATTACAAATTATTAATCACAAATTACAGACTTTTTTGCTTTATAAAACGAGTAAAATGCCACTACCATAAAGCATATCAGTGGCACAATAAAGCCCAGACTCATTTTCTCCTCGCCGATTAAACCCATTAATACGGGAGCTATCGCCCCTCCCACTATACACATTATCAGAATTGACGATGCCTTTTTTATCTGTACACCGCTTAAGCCTTCCAAAGATAGTGCAAATATTGTGGGAAACATAATCGATTCGAAAAGATAACAGAAAAAAAGTGCGGTAATAGCCCGCCACCCCGAGCCTAAAATAACAAAAAGCATAGTAATGATGGCTCCTGTTGAAAAGTAGCCCAACAAACGTGAAGGAGACGTTTTCTTCATCATCAGACTTCCCAGAATTCGACCTGTCATAAAGAGTCCCATTCCTCCAAACGACAATAACAGAGACGCTTCAGTATTATCTACAGATGGAGATACTTCAGTTACATAATTTATAAAAAAACTGTTTATTCCGGTTTGCGCGGCGACATAGAAAAACATAGCAACTGCTCCAAAAACAAACGGTATATGCTTAAATAAAGGTTTTGCAAGCGTAACGGATTCTTCACTCGATGTATGTTTGATTTCGGGAAGCGGTATTTTAACAAACAGCAGTGCCACCGACAGCACTATGGCTCCGATAATGGCATAGGGCAATGCAACGCTACCTCCCCGAAAGACGATTAAGCCACCCACCATGGGACCGACAATCCATCCTAAACCATTGAATGATTGTGCCATATTAATTCTGCTCGCACTGTATTTTGAATCGCCCAATTCTGTTATGTATGGGTTAGCCGCTGTTTCTAAAAAGGTCAGTCCGCAACCTATCACGAACAACGAGACTAAAAAGAAGTCGAATGTCATCAATTTACTTGCCGGAATAAACATAAATGCGCCAACAGCATATAAAATAAGCCCCATAACAACTCCCCATCTGTAACTAAATTTTTTAATGAATGCTCCAGCAGGAATTGCCATTAAAAAATATCCGCCGTAAACAACTGCCTGCACAAATCCCGAACGTGCTTTGGAGATTACCAATACTTCCTGAAAGTGTTTGTTTAGAACATCCAATATACTATGAGCGAATCCCCATAAAAAAAACAAAGATGTTATAAGAATAAAGGGCAGCAAATAGTTTGTTCCGTCTTTTCCTTTAATAATTTTCATTTTATTACATGGATTAAGCGACTGTAATTTTAAACATGTTTATTCTTCGGCATTCAGAAAGAATATAGGTTTCATCATTTGCCATTTTTCGTGCGAGGCTTGACCCTCCTTCGATACCTGAAACTTTGACATGTATTTCTCCCACTCCGCTTGTCCGGGCAGAGCTGCAAGGCGTTTGTTGTCTTCTATCCAATCGAACTCATCTACCGTATCAACAATCATAAAAAGTCTGTTTCCCAAACGATAAATTTGCATATCCAAAATTCCCACCTCTTTTATACCGGCTTTTATCTCAGACCAAACTCTCTGATGTTCTCGTTCGTATTGTTCTATAAGTTCAGGCTCATTGTATAGTTCTAATGTTTGACAATAACGTTTCATAATTTAATTGTTTTTTTCACTACTAACCGACAAAAGTTTAAAATAAAATAAGGGACTTAACCGAATTATTGCCCCCAGAGTTGTAAAATTTTATTGCATCGCAAATTATCAACTATAGGCAAAGATAATACAAAAAATTTAGTCGGTCAGCCGATTATCAAACAAATTGTAAAAACGTAGATTCAAGTATTAAATGCAACATTGTTTGGCAAAGATGCAAAAAATATTTTTTTCGGGTTATCAAAATTTAATTTTTTTCTTGGTCTTTTGTTTAACTCATATTGTACTTGCTTAATATCCATTTTGTTATAC
>JBGZFC010000096.1:0-30714 GCA_041846575.1 Bacteroidota bacterium | reverse complement strand
CGGACAGATCAGACATTTCTTGGCTCGATTTAGGCGAAGAACTAAGTGTTATACTAAAAGTATTGAAATGATGGAGTTGTCTTTAAAATTATTGATGGCTAAAAGAAATAAAACAATATCTATACAAATTTACTAATTCCTCTTGCTTTAATTCACCTAAAGCATTTTTAATTTTTTCTTCAAAGTTTTCTGTATTAGTTGTATCACATTCTATAAGCCTGAAAAAATCTTTATCAGAATTTTTCATTTGAGAATGTACATAGTTTATTATTTCTGTATTAATATCAACGCCTATAAAAGATCTGTTCAACTTCTCACACTCAAAGAGTGTAGTACCACTACCTAAAAAACTATCCAGAACTGTTTCGCCGTTTTTTGTATAACGTCTAATCAATTGATTTGGGATTTGAGGAATAAAATTTCCATGATAAACGTTGGTGTGTTTTCCCGATTTGTCTCGTTCGTTTATCAACCAAAGGCTATCTGTATTAATATTCAGTTCTTTCCAATTTTTTAAATCTAAATCGTTTAACGTCATAAGTCTATTTTGTTAAATATCCAGACAGACACTCTTTTTCTAACAAAAGTACATGAAAATTTCAGATAATACCAAAGCTTTTTGTTAAATTAAATGTATTAACTAAGACCTTATCTAACAGTTGGGCAATTTTATTGAGAATTTCAATATCGGTTTTTCTAAGCCATTTATGATAGGAATAAGTAATCCGGAAAGAGGGGGTGTTTTCGCCCCCTCGACCATTCCAGCCGGTAGAGTTATTAAGTAGAATCCTAAAAAGAAATTCTTGTATTTTATTTTCCGATGATTTTTACTGCGAAAAAAATGCGTTTTCCAACATATTTTGAATTTATAAGGAGCAACTATATAGTATTACTTTGTATTTTAATTTGTAGCAGATTATGAAGAGCGTGGCTTGTGGCATTTAGGACAGATAGAAATCTATTTCTTTGGGCTATTGTCAGGATGCCCTTTGTCTCGATTCATTAAACTCGAATTATATATCACTAACAAACCCAAAAACACAATATTTTCAAGAAAAATCTGTTTATCATAATAACTAAATATAAAACTGAAAAAATTGAGAAACTTTCAATCAAAATATATCATATCGCTCCTTTTACTTGTAATATTTACAGGTTGTAAACCCGTGAAATTGAGCGATGCACGCATGCAATACTTGCGTGGTGAATATTTTGCCGCTTCTGAAACCTATCGTAAAGTATATAGAAAAATAAAACAGAACGAGCGACCAATGCGTGGTGTCGTGGCATTTGAAATGGCAGAAACTTATCGACACTTACACTCCTCGCAGCGAGCCATTACATCGTATGCAAATGCTATTCGTTACGGATATCCCGATACATTGATGTTTTTGCATTACGCGCAAATGTTGCACAGAGACAGAAAATATAAGCAAGCCGAAACAGCCTATCAGGACTATCTGAAATTGAAGCCTAAAGACTATATGGCTATCAACGGATTGAAAGGTATTGAATTTGCATTAAGTCAGCAGGGAAAATCTTCACGATATATTGTGCGACGCATGGATGTTTTCAACTCCAACAGAGGCGAGTTTTGCCCTCTTTTGGCACAGGACGACGCAATGCTTTACATTACATCTTCAAGAGAAGAAGCACGTGGCGACACCATTAGCTCGATAACGGGAATGAAAAACAATGATATCTTTGTCTCTTCGAAAAATGATAAAGGCGAATGGCAAAAACCTGAAGTTATAACATCAGAAATAAATACAAAATCGGACGAAGGTACACCAACCATAACTCCCGACGGTAATTACATGTACTATACATTTTCGCCAATGAGCGATATTACGCCGACCACGACTAAAATTTACTACTCATTACGAGGTTCCGGAACGTTTAGTGTTGGACAGGAGCTGGTTATAAACGATGCCGATACAACATCGTTGTATGCACATCCGTCTATTTCACCATCAGGAGATTATCTCTATTTCGTTTCGGATATGGCGGGAGGATATGGCGGTAAAGATATTTGGCGAGCCGGATTGAGTGGAAATACAGTCCTTTTTATCGAAAATATGGGACACGATATAAATACGCCCGGTGACGAAATGTTTCCCTACGTGCGAAACGACAGTACTTTATACTTTTCTTCCACGGGGCATCCCGGATTGGGAGGACTGGACTTGTTTAGAGCAACTCGCAATAGAAAAAATGATGGGTGGAGCGTAAACAATATGGGAGTACCCGTAAATTCTTCTGCCGATGACTTTGGGATAACTTTCGAGAAAGAGAAAGAAAAAGGATTTTTCAGTTCAAACAGAGGCGATGCACGTGGTCGTGACCATATTTACTCTTTCGAATATCCCGATGTTAACGTATTCGTAGAGGGTTTCGCCATAGATAAAGAAGACCAATTTATACAGGGAGCAAGTATTTCCGTTATTGGTGCGGACGGCTCTCAACAAAATTTTACAACAAAAAAAGATGGCACTTACAGCTTTAGAGCAGAACGTGGTATGAATTATCTTTTTATGGCGAGTGCTAAAGATTTCTTGAACGTAAAGAAAACATTATATACTACTCTCGAAGAGAAAGACACTACATATTATGTTGATTTTGAGATGTCTCCATATACAAGACCGGTGATTTTAGAGAATATTTTTTACGATTTCGACAAAGCCACATTGCGTCCCGAATCGAAAGAGGAATTGGACGGATTGATTGCTTTGTTAAACGATAATCCCGAAATTGTAATTGAGTTATCGGCACATACCGACAGAAAAGGTTCGGAAGAGTACAATCAAAAACTTTCATTACGAAGAGCACAATCCGTTGTAGATTATTTGATAAAAAGTGGAATAGACGAAAGACGACTGCAAGCTGCCGGCTATGGAGAATTACATCCTAAAGAGGTTACAAAAGGGATGGGTGAGAAGTTCGATTTTCTGAAAGAAGGAGAAATATTGACGGAAGAATATATAGAAAAATTGCTACCCGAACAACAGGAAATTGCGGATCAGATTAATAGAAGAACCGAATTTAAGGTTATAGAAACCAATTTCGGATTGCATTAATTTAATAAAAAAAGTTGTTTTAGAGGTTGTAGATGGCAGTACGAGGTATGTATTGCGTGGGTCAGAAGACGTTGGCTTTGTTTTCGTTAGATAGATACAAGATGTAAGAATCAAAACAATAGACCTTTTTTCACCTAAGTAGCTGCCTCTTCCATGTTAGCAGCAACTCAAACCCAATAGCGTTCTTTTACAAATATCTTAATTTGAGATTTGGAGTAAAAAGCTAATAGCTAAAAGTCAACAGTTGCAAAAAACGTTATTTCCACGTTTCAATAATGATAAATCAACATTTTAATGTAAATTTGTAACCTAAAGAACACTTTAATTGCCTATCAGGTGTAGAAAAAGAAATTCAGATGAAAAAATTAATCTATATCGTTATCACGTTTTTCTGCAGTATTGGTTTGCAGGCTCAGGAACTGAACGCCGATATTACTGTTAATAGTGGAAAGTTGCAAGGGAGTCAACAAGTAATGAGGACTCTGGAAGAACAACTTCGTACTTTTATCAACGAGAGAAAATGGACAAATGTAAATTTCCTGCCCAATGAGAGAATCGAGTGTTCATTTACGATTATTGTTAACGAAATGTCCTCAAACAATTATAACGCAGAGTTGCAAATACAGAGTCGCAGACCCGTTTACAACTCTACATACACTACAACGTTGATAAATTTCAGAGATCCCGATTTTTCCTTCGAGTATGTGGAATATCAAGCTATGGAGTTTGATATCAATAATATACAAAACAATCTGGTGGCAACAATTGCTTTTTATGTCTATATGATACTTGGCGTTGATTTCGACTCGATGTCGCCATTCGGAGGGACACCATATTTTAGAAATATGCAAGCCATCGCAACAAACGTACAGACAAACAATTGGCCCGGTTGGGAAACTTTTGGCAGCGATAGAAGCCGATATGCAATTGCCGATGCTTTCAACACGCCAGCCTACGAGCCGTATCGCCAAATGTGGTACGGTTACCACCGACTCGGATTGGACGAAATGGCTACAAATGTGGATAAAGGTAAACCGAAAATCTTTTCATCTGTCTCAACTATATCTACACTAAACTCTCAACGACCGGGATTGGTGTTGGTAACTCTGTTCGGAGATGCAAAGATGGATGAATTGGCAAATGTATATATGGAGGCAACTGATCAGGAGAAAAAGAAGGCATACGAAACTTTACGAAATGTATATCCAACCAAAACAAAAGAACTTGACAAAATAAGAGACGCGAAATCGCCGAAATAATATGTTAAAAACGCTACTTATAGAAAACTATGCACTTATTGAATCTCTAACGATAGATTTTGACAACGGATTCTCTGTTATTACCGGAGAAACAGGAGCAGGTAAGTCTATTATTTTGGGAGCTATCTCGCTAATTCTGGGTAACAGGGCAGAGAGCAGACACATAAAGCAAAACGAGAACAAATGTGTTGTAGAAGGAGTTTTTGATATTTCGGAATATAACATGGAGAGCTTGTTTCAAATGCACGATTGGCAATTTGAAGGCAATGAGTGTATTATTCGTCGCGAAATATGGCGAAACGGTAAATCGCGTGCTTTTGTAAACGATTCACCTGTCTATCTGAACGATTTGAAAGTACTGGGTGACAGATTAATCGATATTCACTCTCAGCATCAGAATCTTTCTCTCAACGACAACCAATTTCAGTTGAATGCTATCGATATATTAGCTCACACAAAAATCGAGAAAACAGCATTTGAAGAGAGTTTTATCTCTTTTCAAACCGAAACAAACAGATTGAAAGAGCTAATAAAACAGTCGAAACAGATAAAACAAGAACAAGATTACCTGCAATTTCAATTCGACACGCTTTCTGATGCAAAACTGCAAGAGGGAGAGCAAGACCTGCTTGAAAACGAGCTATCTACATTGACTCATGCCGAAGAGATAAAATCTGCTCTGTACGGAATAGTGCATACTTTTTCGGGAGAAGACGAAAATATTGAACAAAAATTGAAGGCTGCATCGGATAGTTTGTCAGCTGTCGGCACTCATTTTTCGGAAGCTGAAGAGTTGTCAAAACGTGTTCTCTCTATGTATTTAGAGTTGAAAGATGTACGCGAAGATGCAGCACGATATTTCGATAGAATCGAGTCAGACCCGCAACGTCAACAGGAGGTGGAAAACAGATTGAGCTTGTTGTTTGAGTTGCAACAAAAATACGGAGTGCATAGTACGAGTGAACTAATCCGACTGCAAACGGAGATAGAACAAAAACTGCTCAATATTCACTCAATAGATGAGCAAGTAGCAAGACAGCAACAACTTGTTGCCACAAAAGAGTCGGAGATGATTGCAAAGTCTGTCGAATTGAGTAAAAAAAGGAGAGAGCCGATAAAATCTATAGAGCAACAGATGACGGAGCAAATAAGCCTGTTGGGAATGCCACACGCGCAATTTCGATGCGAAATAATTGAAAAAGAGCAACCCGATATAAACGGTAAAGAAAATATACGTTTTCTTTTTTCTGCAAATAAGAATGTCGATTTACAGCCGATAGAGCTTATCGCATCGGGAGGAGAAATATCGAGAGTGATGTTATGCCTCAAAAGTATGATTGCCGATGCTGTTGCCTTGCCGACTATTATTTTCGATGAGATAGATACCGGCACATCGGGAGAAATTGCCGCGAAAATGGGAACAATCATGCAAAAAATGAGCAGTCAAATGCAAGTTATCGTGATTTCTCATTTACCGCAAATTGCAGCCAAAGGCAGCTCGCAATATCTGGTGTATAAAGATGAACAGAACGAAACAACAACTATAAATATTAAAAAGCTATCGCATGAAGACAGGGTTTTGGAAATTGCTCGCATGTTGAGTGGTGCCGAAACCACGGTAGAGGCAATAGAAAACGCTAAAGTAATGTTGAAAAATTAAAACATATTCGTACAAACAGTATAAATGAAAGAGAAAGATATGATTTTCGGCATACGCGCCGTAATAGAGGCGGTAGAAGCCGGGAAAGACATAGATAAAGTATTGGTTAAGAGAGAACTGTCGGGAGAACTGTTTAAGGAGCTGCAAACCGTATTGCGAGTACACGATATTCCTATGCAGAAAGTTCCGGTAGAACGAATAGACCGAATTACTCGAAAAAACCATCAAGGCGTAATAGCTTTTACAACTGCAATAACATATCAAAAGTTGGAGCAGATAGTACCATTATTGTACGAACAGGGTAGAAATCCGTTTATCGTTATACTTGACGGTATTACCGATGTTCGCAATTTTGGAGCAATTGCCCGTACTTGCGAGGTTGCAGGCGTAGATGCAATTGTAGTTCCTGCACGAGGTAGTGCGAGCGTGAATGCCGATGCAGTGAAAACATCGGCGGGAGCGTTGCTTTCAATTCCCGTTTGTAGAGAAAACAGTTTGAAAGAAGCTATTCGATATATAAAAGATTGTGGCATAAAGGTGGTAGCAGCCACAGAGAAAGCCGCTGATTATTATACCAAGTCCGATTTTTCCGTTCCGTTAGCAATTGTTATGGGAGCCGAAGATGTTGGTGTGGATATAGAACATTTGCGAGATTGCGACGAATTGGTACGCATTCCGCAATTTGGTAAAATAGAATCACTTAACGTATCTGTTGCTGCGGGAGTGATGATTTATGAAGTTGTAAAACAACGAATGGAAATTGGTGGTTAGTGTATAGTATTTTGTAATTAGGAGTAGATACGTGGCATGCCGCATCTAATAGAATAAAGAACAAGGAGCAAAGACGGATTTATTTACGATTTCGGATTTGTAACTTATTTTACCCGAAGGGTAATATTTTCATAAACGTATGCAAACGAGGAAATAGCGTAGCTTACGGTATAGATACAGCCCAATAACCTGCCTGAAAGGCAGTACTTATAATTTGGAAATTTATCGTGAGTTGAATAATCTATTAGATTTCTCACTATGTCCGAAATGACAATCAATTTGGGAGTTTTTTTGTCGTTTTCGCGCGAATCCTTTCGCGTGAAATTAATTTACAGAAAAAAACAATTATATAAATCAACAAAATTTTTAAATCAACAAAAAAATGAAAAAAGTAATTTCAACAGCAAAAGCACCTGCGGCAATAGGACCGTATAGTCAAGCAATCGAAGCAAACGGTATGTTATTTTTGTCGGGACAGTTACCAATCGATCCTGCAACAGGAGAATTTGTGCCCGGAGGTATAAAAGAGCAAACCTCACAAGCTTTTGTTAATATCAAAGCTGTGTTAGCGGAGGCAGGATTGAATGTAAACAACATTGTAAAGACTACTGTTTTTTTAGCCGATATGTCGCTCTTCGCAGAAATGAACGAAGTGTATGGCACTCAATTTGACGGAACATTTCCGGCACGTTCGGCTTTTGCGGTAAAATCATTACCAAAGAACTCACTTGTAGAGATTGAAGTTATTGCCGTTAGATGAGATTTTTAGGTAATATAGTATGGTTTGTATTCGGTGGTATTTTTATAGCCATCGAATACTTATTATCCAGTTTAGCCCTTCTTGTAACCATTGTCGGAATTCCGTTTGGTTTGCAAACACTCAAATTTGCGGAGTTGGCACTATTTCCTTTCGGGAAGAAAGTGGTTAAAAGTCAATCATCGTCAGGGTGTTTATCACTGATAATGAATATTATCTGGTTTTTTGTAGGAGCGGTTCCTATCGTGATAACTCATTTTCTTTTCGGATTGTTGTTCTATATTACTATTATAGGTATTCCGTTTGGCAATCAACATTTTAAATTGATGAGATTGGCTTTCTCACCTTTCGGAAAAACAATTATAGAGAAATAATGCATTTAAATACAGCACAATAACATAAAACACAAGCAGTCATGTTTCATCCTTTGAGAAAATTTGTTTTCTGCCCAAAATGCGGTTCGAGAAACTTTATTATAAACAACGAAAAATCGAAACATTGCACCGATTGCAATTTTACCTACTATTTCAATTCGGCAGCAGCGATTGTGGCGGTTATCGAAAACGATAAAGGCGAAATATTGGTTGCTACCAGAGCCAAAGAGCCGGCAAAAGGCACTTTCGATTTGCCGGGAGGATTTATCGATATACACGAAACGGCGGAAGAGGCTCTCTGCCGTGAAGTCCTTGAAGAGACAGGATTAGTCGTAGATTCTGCCAAATATCTGTTTTCAGTACCCAATATTTATGAATATTCAGATTTCGAAGTGCATACGGTTGACCTCTTTTTTCAGTGTAAAGTGAAGGATTTCAGCAATATTGTTGCACAAGACGATGTGTCCGAGTTGCAATTTATTGCTCGTGAAAAATTTGACCCGGCAGATTTCGGATTAATTTCTATTCGTGCCGGAGTAGAGAAATTAATGAGTTAATATGCCAATGTGCTAATTTTTGTAGTGGGAAACGATGGCTATGCCTTCGTATAATAGATACAAGACTTTTTTATTTACGATTTCGGATTTACGATTTATTTCGTGTTTGGTGTCTCTTTGTCTTTCTGAACGAAGCTTTTGCGAAGTGAAGAAACTAATAGATTTCTTTCAATGTTTAAAATGACAGTCAATTGGGGAGTTTTTTTTCGTCGCTTCCTCGCGAATCCGTTTGCGTGGTATTAGTCACGTCGTTGTAGGAATTTGTAGTCCCGACTTTCAGAACTCGTAAATAGTATTCTTTTGCAAATAATTTAATTGTTGGTGTAAAAAGCTAAAAGCAAATAGCCAACAGCCAATAGCTAAAAATTTTTTATATGAAAAAAATATTGTCGTTTTTGTTTGTTTTAATAGCCGCTCATTGTGTCTTCGGACAACGTGCACAAAACCATTTTACGCTCGAAGAGTACTTCAATCAGGGTAAGGAGATGTTTGTCGAAGGCAACTATGTAGGAGCACAAGAGATGTTATCTCTGTTTATTGCCGAAAATAGAGACCGTGTCCTACAAGAGGAAGCCGAGTATATGATTGTTGTTTCCGATTTTAAACGCGGTTTGGGAAATAGTGGCGATAAGATGAAAGCGTATCTGAATAAACATCCTGAAACTATTCATCGTCATCAACTTAATATGTTTATTGGGACTACACACTTCGATAAAAAAGATTGGACCCTTGCCGATTTTTGGTTTAAACAGGCAAATATCGATTATCTTTCTTCTGACGAACAGGATGATTTTGCTTTTCGCTCGGCATACACCGATTTGCAGTTAGGCAATAAAGAAGAAGCTGCTCGTCTGTTTGGTCTATTATCTCGAAACAGTAAAAAATATAGAGATGCGGGCAATTTCTATTATGCCTATATCGACTACTCCAACGGCAATATAAATTCAGCCTTACAACGCTTTGAGCAGTTACGCAATAATCCCGAATATGGCGAAGATGTGGCTTTCTATACTACACAAGCTACTTTTTTTGACGGGAAATTGCAAGATGCTATAAATCTCGCAAATACTTTCGTAACAAGATATCCGCAAAGTGAGCATCTGACAGAAATGTATAGAATCCTTGGTAATAGTCACTATCGCTTGGGAGAGATAAACAATTCAATTCTGTATTACGAAAAATATATAGATAAAACCGAAAATCCGCTTCGTGGCGATGCCTATTTTATGGGACTTTCCTATTTTGAAGCAAGAAAATATTTCGATGCAGTGAAAATGTTTCAACAAGCTGTAGGTGATGCAGATACACTAACTCAAAATGCTCAGCTACAACTTGGACAAACATACCTTAAACTAAACCGGAAACAAAATGCCCAAATGGCATTCGAGGCAGCTTCTCGTCACAATTTCGACTCGAAAGTTAGAGAAACAGCCATGTTTAATTATGCTCTATTGATTCATGAAACTAACTTCTCGGTTTTCAGCGAATCCATAACTCTGTTCGAAAACTTTTTACGTGAATATCCAAACTCGGAATATACAGAGCAAGTAAACGATATTTTAGCGGCTACATTTGTCAATACAAAAGATTACAATGCCGCTCTGAATGCAATAAACCGTATTTCTCGTCCCGGCAAAAGAATTTTGGAAGCCAAACAGATGGTGCTTTTGCAACTTGGAGTACAAGATTTCATCAACGGAAATATTAACTCGGCAATACAGCACTTTAACAGTTCCGTTGCTATGGGCAATTACGACAGCAAGGCACGAAATGCAGCATACTATTGGCGTGGCGAAGCCTACTATAGATTAAACAACTTTACCAATGCGGCAAACGATTTCTCTCAATTTGTAGGGAGCACCACTGCATCAGACGAGAACTATTCGCTTGGATACTACAACCTGGGCTATTCTCGTTTCAAACAGGAACAATATACACAAGCGGTAAACGCATTTCAACGCTATTTGCAAATCGAGACAAATAAAAATCGCACAGAATATGCCGATGCACTCAATAGAATGGGCGACAGCTACTACTATAACAGAAAATTTGCTGAAGCTGAAAGATATTATGCACAAGCAGCCGATGCCAATTCGGCTGTTGCCGATTATGCTATGTATCAACGAGCATTTGTTTTAGGATTACAACACAATTATCAGGGAAAAATAAATGCTCTCGATGGTCTTATGCGTCAATATCCCAACTCTGCCTATTTTGACAATGCTCTATATGAAAAAAGCCGTGCACTTACAATGTTGGGAAGGGGGGATGAAGCGATTGCCTTGTTGAAAAGGTTGGTTTCGGATTATCCTCGCAGTTCGTTGGCAAGTCTTGGAGGAGTGCAGTTGGGACAGCTCTATTACAACGAAGGGAATTATCAACAAAGTATTGCTGCATACAAAAATGTAATTTCAAATTTCCCGGATACGGAAGATGCTCGCAATGCTCTATTATCACTTGAAACGGTATATAGAGATATTAACGACATTCACTCGTATGTTTCATACGCTAACTCTTTGCCGGGCGGAATGAGAATATCCCCTTCACGACAAGACTCTCTTACTTTTCTTGCCGCCGAAGGAGCTTATATGCAGAACAGAAAACAAGAGGCACAACAATCGATGTTGCGTTATATCCAGAGCTACCCAAATGGTGTATTCTACGGCGATGCCAATTACTATCTTGGAGTTCTTTCGGATGAGAAAGGAGAGAAACAACAGGCAAATAAATATTTCCGTCATGTAGTAAATACGGGAAGTTCAAGATTTTCGGATAATGCACTATTATATGTTTCGCAATTTGAATACGAAAAAGGCAATTATCAGCAAGCATTAGCCGATTATTCACGATTGGCTGCATCGGCTCGAAGCACAACCAATCAACAGACAGGTCAATTGGGAGTGGTGCGAACACATTCAGAGTTAGGAAACTATTTCGAAGCTGCCCGTGCCGCAACAACGCTACTTGATTACAGCAATCTTTCTCCCGAGATAGTTACTGAAGCCAGATATTTGCGAGGAAAAGCATATAAACAGACAAACGAGGTAGAGAAAGCGATGAGCGATTTTCAATTTCTCGCGAACGATACTCGTAACGTTTACGGAGCGGAATCGCAATTTATACTTGCAGATACATATTATCGATGGAAATCTTACGACCGTGCCGAACAGCAAGTTAAAGCCTTTATGCAAAAAGGAACGCCTCATCAATATTGGATGGCGAGAGCTCTGATTGTGCTTTCGGACACGTACAAAGCCAAAGGCGATAACTTTCAGGCAAAACAGTATATAGAAAGTCTTAAAGCAAACTATAAAGGCAATGAGCCTGACATTCAACAGATGATAAATGAACGACTAAGCAATTAGCAATTATTCCCGAAAAGTTTATTCGTTTACTAACAACTTGTTTACTAAAATAATAAAAAATGAAAAAATATATTTTTATAGCATTACTATCGGTACTAACCAACAATATATTTGGTCAAACGCAGGACTCGCTTTTGCGTCGTCAACTGGAACTGCAACGCGATTTTAACCCGACTCTGTTGGATGCCAATAAAATAACATCTCTGCCCGAATTGCCTAAGGCAAATGTGCAAAAACCAAACACAAACTACTCTACATGGGCAGGACGTACAACTCCTTCGCTGGAAATTGCATTGCCAAAACCAAGCGATATAATGACCGATATTCCTTACAGCACAAAAAGAGGTTACGTAAAACTAAACGCGGGCAATTATGCCAATATTTATGGTACGCTCGGTTATAGGATTGTGGATACCGAAAAGAACAGATTGGGATTCTCTTTTCGCCATATTTCGAGTAACGGAAATGTTAATTATGTGCAGACAATTGAGCCAAAGTCTAACAAATTGTTCTTTATGGACAACTTTGCCAAATTGAATTACGAGTATCAACCTGAAGCTTTCGAGATGAAACTACACGCATCCTATCTTCATTCTCAATTCAATTACTATGGCAACACATTTGGTGAGCCGAGGTTTTTTGGTAATAAAAAACAGAGAATTGGCGTGTTTAATGCTCACGCCGCATTAAGGTCGAAAAATACAGAAAACATAAACTATAAAGGTTATTTGGATTTTAAAAACTTCTCTACCAAGTTTGGCGGAACGATTGAAGAGGAAGGAATTGCAGGAAATCAGCTTGATGCGCTATTTGGCTTGGCTAAGCCATTTCTGGGTGGCGACAGTAAAATCGGTATCGACGGGCAATTTTTCGGAACATTTTACAAACAAAATATTAAAAATTATCATCTGCTCAGGGGTACGCCATACGTCAGTTTCGAAGGTTTAAACTGGAGAGTTCAATTAGGAGTGGATTTGCTGTTCCAGCTTGCAAATAAAACCAGAATTCGTGTTGCACCAAATGCAAATATGTTTTTGAGAGTATCGGATTACGCTTCATTATACGCCAATATAAAGGGAGGATTCCATCACAATACTTATCTGCAAATGCTTGATGAATCGAGGTATATTAATCCTACATTAGCTGCAGCAACGTTACCTGCTTATGTGCCTATTGATGTAGAAGCAGGAGTAAAAATAGGAGAGATTAGCGGTTTCCGATTCGATATTTTCGGAGGATATAAGCATACTAATAATGAGCACTTCTTGATATTAGATTGTTTTACACCAACAGATGAGGCTGATTATGTAAGTTTTTGGTCTGTTCAAGAAGATTTGATTCCAATCTATGCCAATCTAACCCATTCACATATCGGCGGTATGATACAATCCAATATTTGGACACCGCTGGATATTTCTTTCGGATTGAAAAAGAATTTTTATACTATCAGAGAGCCGATGTTTGGCGTTATAAATGCAGATAATCCGAAAGCATACAATAAACCCGGGTTTGAAGCGGATGTTAGAGCTACTTTAAGATTGATTGATAATTTCAGTTTTATGTTAAATTACTATCTTCTTGGTGATAGATGGACATACTTTAATAGGGAAAATGTAAAGATGAAGGATATACATGACTTAGGATTAGAAGCAATTTACAAAATAAACGATTCTTTCTCTCTCAATGTAAGAGCAAACAATGTTTTAGCACAAAAATACGATATTCTATACGGTCATCCGGCACAAGGTTTTAGCGTGTTGGGCGGATTTACTTTTAAGTTTTGATCGACATGAGGAGCGTGTTTTGCTTAACTGATTGTAAAAATATGACATGTCACGTCATTTACCGGTAATATAGCTTTGCAAATTGCGCGACCCGAACATAAAAAACATTGCTACTCTAAAAAACATTTCCATTTTACTTTGAAATGATTTGTAGCAAGCGATTTTCATCAATTATTCGAAAAAGAGATGTTGGATCGACAGTCGATATAGTCAAAAACTTACTTCACACCCTCTTTAGGACACTACAAAAAAAACGATTAGGGGATTGCCCCTAACCGTTTTTGACCGGAAAAACCGACCTTCGCCGTTTTCTTCCCTTTTTATATAGTGTAATGAAGAGTTTTTTTTATTTCTTCAATATTTCCATCGTATCGTTTGCAATGGTAAATTCCTCATCCGTAGGGATAATAACCACTTTCACTTTTGATGTAGGTTTGCTCAATAGCACCTCAATAGCACGTACTTTATTGTTCAACTCTTTATCCAACTCGATACCCATATATTCCATATTTTCGCAAACATATTCGCGAGTTATAGCTTGGTTTTCGCCAACACCACCCGTAAACACTATAACATCAACTCCACCTAATATCGCGATGTAAGAACCGATATATTTTTTAATACGGTAGTTGTAAGCTTCCAAAGCAAGAATTGCGCGTTTATCGCCTCTTTTTATTCCTGCTTCTATTTCTCGCATATCCGACGAAATACCTGAAATACCCAAAACTCCTGAAAATTTATTCAAAAGAGTCGAAATTCCTGTTGAACTCATGTGCTCTTTTTCCATGATATAGGAAAGGACACCGGGGTCCACATCGCCCGAACGTGTACCCATAATCAAACCTTCAACCGGAGTCATACCCATACTGGTATCTATAGATTTACCGTTTTTGATAGCCGTTATAGAGCCTCCGTTACCGATATGAGCCGTTATAATACGTTGTTCCTCGTAAGGAATATTCAAAAACTCACAAGCACGTTTTGAGACGTAACGGTGACTTGTTCCGTGAAATCCGTAGCGACGAATACCGTACTTTTCGTACATAGAATACGGCAATCCGTACATATATGCATAATCGGGCATTGTTTGATGAAATGCAGTATCGAAAACGCCCACTTGCGGTGTTTTTGGCATCAACTCTTGAATAGCGTAAATACCTTTCAAGTTTGGCGGATTGTGTAATGGAGCCAACTCGATACAAGCTTCAAGCATATTTATTACCTCATCGTTGATAAATACACTCGAATTGAATCGTTCGCCACCGTGCACTACTCTGTGTCCTACGGCATCAATCTCGTCTAAAGATTTAATGCAACCATATTTCTCGCTCAATAGTACACCCAAGATATATTCTATTCCGGCACGATGCTCCAAAATCTCTCCTTCCAACATCACTTTCTGACCATCAGGAAGAGTCAGTTTTAGGAAAGAACCTTTCATTCCAATTTTTTCAATTCCTCCTTGAGCAATAACTTCGTTGCTTTCCATATTGAAAAGCTTATATTTTATGGAAGAGCTTCCGCAGTTTAATACTAATACTTTCATTTTATATTTTTCTTTGTCGTTTTTTAGATAATCAAAGCAAAATCAACCTGTTACACACAAATTGATAATACCTCCGTTAATTGAATAGAGCTTTATTTACAGAAACCGACTGACCGTTTTCGTCGTAAACATAAAATCCTTTTCCTGTGCGTAATCCTAACTGATTTGAACGGTACAACTTCCACAACAACGGATTTGGTTTGTACCGCTTTTCGCCAAAATCGTTGAACATAGCCTCCATTAGTGTAACTATGCGCTCTATACCGATAAGATCGGCCATGTGAAAAATCCCGAAGCGCTGTCCGTAAATTACCGTAAATGTCTCTTCTATCTCCTCGAGTGAACTTACACGCTCAAGAAGTATTTGACACGCTTCGTTGAGCATAGCAACCATAAGACGCATGCTAACGTTACCGTTACTCTCATTTACACGATGCGGAATAAAGTTTATAAGTTTGGCAAATATTTCCATTTTATTATATACCTCAGCCGAAGTGTACATTCCGCTCACGATTTCCAAAATCTTTGCGTCGGGATGTGCAATCGGGAAATAGAGACTTACACATCTCTCCTTGTGCTCCAAGTCTGCTGACAATTCGCTGATAATAACCTTAGAGCCATTGGTAGCGATTATCGCATCGGTTTCAAGGATATCTTCAAGAGTTTTAAAAATGCTTTTGCGTAACGGAGTACTTCTACGTCCTGTTTCAGTATATCGTGTACACTCTATAGCCAAGTCACAACCTTTAAAGTCGTCATATTTCAGAGTCGGAACGATTCTATTCATAATGACCTTTTTTTCCGATTGCGTCAAGCCCCAATTTTGGATTTTTCTATCCATAATCTTGTTTAGCTCTTTCAAAACGTAATCTATCCGCTCTTGTGATTCCTCAAGAAAAACCACATCCATACCTGCTGTGGATATTAAGTCAATAATAATACGTCCCTCTTTTCCGGCACCTACTACTCCAACTTTAGAGAAAAGCTGTTTGTTTTTACTGTTAGATTGGATATTAATTCCGTATTTTTCTATTGGTTCGATAATTAATTCGCTCATATCTGTTTTTTTAATATTGGATTAAATTTCTGATAATGTGTAATTTCGTTTCATTCGATTATTTCTTCATCCCTATTGCCTGATTTGCTGTGATTGCAACCATCTTGTAGATATCATCTACCGAACAACCTCTTGACAAATCATTTACAGGGGCAGCCATTCCTTGCAAAACAGGACCAACCGCCTCTGCATTTCCTAATCGCTGTACAAGTTTGTATCCAATATTTCCTGCCTCTAATGTGGGGAAAACCAAAACATTGGCTTTTCCTGCAATTTCGCTTAGAGGTGCTTTTTGTTTTGCCACACTCGGTACAATGGCACTATCGGCTTGTAACTCGCCATCGATAAGTAAATCGGGAGCAATCTCTTTGGCAATACATGTTGCTTCTATCACTTTGTCAACCATCTCGTGCTGTGCACTGCCTTTTGTGGAGAAACTAAGCATAGCCACACAAGGTTCCACACCGACTATATCGCGTGCCGTTTGTGCCGATGCAATTGCTATGGATGCAAGTTCTTGTGCATTCGGATTGGGCATTACCGCACAGTCTGCAAATAGCAACGTGCCGTTTGAACCGTATTGCGATGTTTGAGTAAACATGATAAAGGCTCCCGAAACGACACTTACTCCAGGCATAGTTCTTATAATTTGAAGAGCAGGACGCAATACATCGCCCGTTGTATTTTCCGCTCCCGCTATTTCGCCGTCGGCATCGCCGTTTTTTATCATCAAGCAAGCCAAGTACAATGGGTCTTCAACCAAAACCCCTGCCTTTTCGGGTGTCATACCCTTCGATTTTCTCAAATTGACAAGCAAATCGATATATGTTTGCTTTTTGTCGTGATTTTTAGGGTCAATTATGGTTGCCTTACCGATATTTGACAAAGAAAGCTCTTTAGATAAATCCATTATACGGTTTTCATTACCTAACAAGATGATATTTGCAACACCATCTTTCAGAAGTTTGTCTGCCGCTTGAAGGGTGCGTTTTTCCGTTCCTTCGGGCATTACAATTCGCTGCTTGTCAGCTTTCGCTCTCGCGATGATACTTTCGATTAAATTCATTGTGATATATGTTTTTTTGATTTTTTGTGTCGAAGAATTTTTGTAAAATTTGAATGTTACAAAAGTAGTAAAAAAAAGGTAAAGAAGTCAGTAAATCGCAGAGTAAAACGTTTTGTATTTTTTTTACTAACAGGGGACAAAGAACAAAGACTGAAATAGTGAAGATATTCAAAGTTTAACGTTGGCAGTAGCGATAAATTTTAACTTTCTCAGTCTAAATATAATATATCTGTAAAGGGTGAAAACTCTTATTGTCTTCATGAGTTTAACAATCCTCTTTTTGGCGGTTGGGTTTACGGGGAGTTTTGTTATCCACTCATCTCTTCCCGACAATTCGTATATAATTAAATCGTACAAACGGTTAAAATAAGCATCCCGATATTTTCGCTCCGAACTTAGCAATAGTTTTATCAAATCTCTTGAATTAAACGGCGAGATTATATGTTTGCTAAACGCGAAACTCTCCGTTTTTCCTTTTGCAGCCCAATTACCCATTTTCTCTTCCCAATAAAACATATCCAAATAGTGATAACCGTATTTTTTGAAATTAGCCTTAGCTTCTAACCACTTGTCATATTGCTTTGATACAAATTTGGAAACAGTATTGTTTGTTAGAAAATTCAAGTCGCTGCCGGACAATCGTTTAAAATATCCGTAATAGTTTCTCGCGATTTCACTGATATTTCCGTTGACATAGATAAAATGTTTGTCATCGTTTTCAATCGGTTTGATAAATCTCGGGAAATCTACATCGTTAAGATAATCCACATTCGTCATATCTGCGGTATATTGTTCGTAAATCTCAAAATTCAGTCTCTTTCCGAAATGTTCACATAAACGTTTCGGAATAACAAGGTCATAAAAATTCTCATCCATAAACGATTGTTGCGAAACAAAATATTCGCAATCAACATCGAGACTTGCCAAAAACAAAACCCTGCTGTCATATCCTCCGGTAACGCCCATTTTTATATCGTTACGATTGGAAATAGCCGCAATATAACCTATCAGCATCTTTGACGCCTTGATTACAATATCGCTGTTCGCTTTTTTATCGAGTTTTTCATTAGGAAAAAATCTTTCTCTCCTTTTTTCCGAGATATTCAACAGATGATTGGGTAAAAGATGACAAATATTTTTTTTGTGTGTAGTCTCGCCTATGAACAAGCTCTCTCTTTTAAAAAGTTCGGAATCGTAAAACTCTATTGCATCTTCGTCAGTATGGTCGATTAAATTCGTAGCCAAGCCTAACAACTTGGGTTGAGAGCCAAATGTTGTAAACTCGCTGTCATAATAGACCTCTTTTTGAGCCGCAGCATCATTCACAATAAATATCTGACTTCCGATTTTAATAATCAACACAAAGTGACCGCAATATCTGTCCGTAGATTCTAAAATGGCATCCAACGTTTGGTTATGTGAGATGTTTTCCAAAATTTGAGCATTAGAGAGAGAAGGCATCTCCCAATCATACATTACACCCAATAAATGGATTTCATTATCTCCGTTTTTTACGCAACAATATTCCGAATCTTTTCCTACATAAAGAGAAAAATCGCCAATAGACTGTATCTCTTTCAGATTCGAGAAATACTTTTTGTTATTAGTAAGCAAAAACTGTTTATTATTCACAACATTTTTATTTTTACATCCGGAATGTATCAAATACAAAACAAACTTACGAAGAAAAAGCAGTAAATAAAAATCTTCTGCTTTAATTTTGTTGATATAAGTAAAAAATAATAACTATTGTTCGATAAAATAAATATACGAATATATTTGCAATCTCTACTTTCCGAGAAACTGGCCTGTTCTCTGAAAAATATTTCGGTACTCTGTAACTTAACATCCTTATTATAATTTATGCTACAAATATTTTCGGTGCTTTGCACCTTTTTTTTATTTGCTACAGAGGAGCAAAATATTTGTAGTCAGTGTTCATTTATGCATATATTAAGGTACAGAGTATCGAAATCTATAAAACGGGAAAATATACGGATATTCATAAACTATTTAAAATCTTATTTTTAAACGCAAAGACCTCAGTAGAAAAAGAGTATAATACAACCACAACCTTATTAACTTATTTTTCAATCAAATAGATGCAGTTAATTATATCGAGTTCATGCTAAACAGATTTCTCACTGCGTTCGAAATAACAGGGATAACAAGCGGTATTCCCAACTCCGAACTATAGATTAGGCACAACAACCAACCGCTACCTGCGGTTTGTTACGTTGATAGACAAAAAAAGTAAATCCAAGCTCTTATCAACAGGACTAATGGACTTAAATCCGTTAGTCTCTTAATTCTCGAATATTAGCCAAGAAACTTTACAACAAATCATTTCAAAGCAAATGAAAATATTTATCGGACAGCAATAGTTTTTTATGTATCGCTATTTCAGTATTAGACATAAAGAGTCATAAAAAAAGCGACCATAATAGTTTGGTCGCTCTTTCTTATCTGTAAATAATTTGATTTATTTATCATTTTCAACTGTAATCCCTTTCCATACTAATGCTGCTATTGCCGCACCAATAAAAGGAGCAACAATGAAAAGCCATAGATTGGCAAGAGCCGCTCCGCCTTCAAAAAGAGCAGGAGCGAAGCTTCGAGCAGGATTTACCGATGTACCTGTAATCGGAATACATACAATGTGTACCAAAACCAATGCCAAACCGATAGCCAAGCCGGCAAATTTGTTTAGTCCGTTTTTTGCGGTTACACCTAAAACAACTAATACAAAAATAAATGTAAAGACCATTTCAGCAACAAAGGCAACACCCATTTGTCCGTCGGCAAAATTATTGGCACCGGTTAAAGTGGTTGTTGAACCTGAATCTTTTGCCAAGAACCACAAGATGGAAGAGCCGATAACAGCTCCAATAAATTGGAAAACCATATACATTCCGGCATCTTTTCCGCTCATGCGTCCGCTCATGAATACACCTAACGTGATTGCCGGATTGATGTGACATCCAGAAATAGTGCCAATTGCATAAGCCATTGCTATTACCGAGAGTCCGAAAGCAAAAGCTACACCTAATGTTCCAACTGTTGTGAAAGGTTGTGTCGCACCTGCAAATACAGCAGCTCCGCAACCCATTAAGACCAGTACCATTGTACCAATCATTTCTGCTAAATACTTTTTCATAATTTACCCTATTTTATGATTTATATTAATTAATAATTTATGTCATTTAATAACTTGAGTATAAAGGACGCATTAATTTATCAATCGGGTAATATATTATTCAATAATTATGCCGATATGTGGAAAAAATCATCACTTAATGTAGTGCAAAATGGGGGGATCTGTTTATCCACTTTCCTCGTGTGAAGTCCGGGAAACTTACCACCTTCCCATTTCCGGCAATAGACTCTTCCGATAAAGCCGATATTGCACTCCATGCGGCTGCATCATAACAATCGAGAGGAGCGGGTCTTTTCTCTCGTACAGCATTAAAAAAATCAACCATCATTATATAATCCATTCCTCCGTGTCCGGCATTTTGTGCAGCTTCGCCGTGTTGTTGCCAAAGCGGATGATCGTATTTGTCGAACCAATCTGACGATTTGTCCCATCTGTGAGCTTCGCTTTTACCCTCTATATGTATGGTATTTCCATCGTTGTACCATAATCCTTGTGTGCCTTGCAGTCTGAAACCTAATGAGTATGGTCGGGGAGAGTTTGTGTCGTGTGTTACTATAATTGTCTCTCCGCGCACGGTATTAATCATTGATGTAACAATGTCGCCCAACTTAAAATCGATATTGGCATAAGGATGATTTTTACCGCCATTATCCACTATATATTTATTTAACCCTCTACTTTTGGTTGCCATAGCCGAGAGAGAGAGGAATCTGTTTCCGAAGTTTATATCGAGCCAGTTGCCTACCGGTCCGATGCCGTGAGTCGGGTACAAGTCTCCGTTTCTTTCTATTGAGTGAAATGTTCTCCAAACAGCTTCGCCGACAGCTCCTTTGCCCATTTTCAGTTCGGCTCCCGGTGTGTGAAAATAAGATTTACCGTCATTAAATTTCACGTTGCGTAAATCGTGTTCGTAACCGCAACGACAATGTATTATTTCGCCAAAGATGCCTTCTCGTACCATTTTCAGGGCAGCCATTGCATCTCGTCTGTAGCAAACGTTTTCGAGTATCATCAAGTTTGAGCCGGTCTGTTCCGACGTGTCCACCAATTCCCAACACTCCTTCATCGTGTTGGCGGCTGATACTTCCAATCCCACGTAAGGCACTCCTGCTTTCATAGATGCGACAGCCATCGGCACATGCCATTCCCAGGGACTTGAAATGATTACCACATCAAACTCTTCGTTTCGCAGCATTTTTTCATACTCCAAATCGCCTCCTTGATATATTTTCGGCAATGTTTTTTCTCTTTTCTTGAATGTCTCTTTCGTCATATTAATAGAAAAGTCGGAAACATCGCAAATAGCTGTTATTACTGTGTCGTTAAATGACAAGATATTGTTGAAATGCTCTTGTGAACGAAATCCTGTGCCTATAAATCCGACTCTTATTTTTCCGTCTTTTGAACCGGAAGTTCTCTTTTTGTCGAACAAGGAAGTTTGAGCTTTTATTTCGGAATCTGTAATTGATGATGTTGCCAATCCGGCAGTTGCCAAAGCTGCTGTTTTTATGAAGTTTCGTCTGGATGTAGTCATATACGGGTAATTTTATCTGAAACTATTAAATAAGTTTGTCGTATCTCGTCGTTTTTTTAAGTAAAAGGCTATATAGGTTACAAATATACGATTTTACCGTATTTTATCAAATTTTAGTTGAAATATTTTGAACTTTTTGCTTGTAAATTGTTATTAAGATAAATATTTTACGATGAAAGTTACCTATATTTATCATAGTTGTTATCTGTTGGAATTTAAGGATTTTATGGTGGTAATAGACTTTTTCAAAGATGTAATAAAAGAAGATGAGAATATATTTTGGATAAAAGATTACGTGTTAAGTCAAGACAAAGAGCTTTATGTGTTGAGTACACATTCGCATGCCGACCACTATAATTCCAAAATACTTACATGGAAATCAGAGAAAAACAATATTCACTATATTTTTTCCAAAGAGATAGCGGATAGTCTGCGTATAGATGACAATCAGATTGTTTTTTTAGATAAACTTCAAAAATATAATGACGACAATTTGAGTGTAACTGCATTTGGCTCTACCGATGTGGGAGCATCGTTTTTGTTGGACGTTGACGGTAAAAAAATATTTCATGCCGGCGACCTTAATAATTGGCACTGGAAAGAAGAAGTCCCAATACCGGAATCTGCCGGTTACGAAACCTGTTTCTTGTGCGAATTGGAGTTGCTTGCCGAAAATGTTGACCAACTTTTTATGGTAATGTTTCCTATCGACCCTCGTTTGGGAAAAGATTATATGCTTGGTGCAGAGCAGTTGTTGAAACGATTCTCGGTTGATTATTTGTTGCCTATGCATTTTGGAGAGAATTATGATAAAGCTAATGCCATAGAGCATTTTGCAAAACTGCAAAACTGCAAATATTTGAAAGTACATAAAAAAGGAGAATCTTTTAAATTTTAAAACATAATATGAAGATAAAAAGCAGATTCGATCATTACAATATCAATGTTTTCGATTTACAAAAAAGTCTTGATTTTTACGAAAAAGCATTAGGACTAAAAGAGGTGAAACGGAAAGAAGCCGCAGACGGCTCTTTTATTCTGGTATATTTGGGCGATGGCGAAACAGATTTCACTTTGGAGTTGACTTGGTTGAGAGATTGGGACAGACCTTACAATATGGGCGATAACGAGCAACATCTGTGCATACGTGTAGCCAACGATTATGACGAAACACGTGCTTTTCATAAAGATATGGACTGTGTATGCTACGAAAATAAAGATATGGGACTATATTTTATTGTCGATCCCGATGGATATTGGATAGAAGTTTTACCTTTGAAGAAATAATTTTTTTAAAGTGATGGACTATTTCAATTATAAACGAAGACCAACCGTTGATGTACGGATTGGTGAAATTACTTTGGGCGGAAATCATCCCATCGTTATCCAGACAATGACCAACACCAATACGCTCGACACCGAAGCATCAGCATCACAATGTGAGCGAGTTATTGATGCCGGAGCCGAGTTGGTAAGGCTTACGACACAAGGTGTAAGAGAAGCCGAAAACCTGCAAAACATCAAATCGGTACTAAATCAAAAAGGATATACAACACCGCTCTCTGCCGATATTCATTTCAATCCGCGAGCAGCAGATGCAGCGGCAAAAATTGTGGAGAAAGTGCGTATCAATCCTGGAAACTTTGTCGATAAATCCCGAACAAGCCACGGAGAGGAATTTACAGATACCGAATATAATGTCGAATTGGAAAAAATACGCGAGAAGTTTACTTCGTTTATAAATATATGCAAGGAGTATAATACGTCTATCCGTATCGGGGTAAATCACGGTTCGCTATCCGACCGAATTATGAGTCGCTACGGCAATACACCCGAAGGCATGGTTGAATCGTGTATGGAGTATTTGCGTATAGCCGTTGCGGAAAACTTTACCGATATAGTTATCTCGATGAAGTCTTCAAACACATTGTTGATGACCAAAGCGGTACGTTTACTGATAGACGCTATGGAAAAAGAAGATTTTCATTTTCCGTTGCATCTGGGCGTAACCGAAGCCGGAAACGGCGAAGACGGACGCATTAAGTCTGCCGTAGGAATAGGAGCGTTGCTAAGCGATGGAATTGGCGATACAATAAGAGTGTCGTTAAGCGAAGAGCCTGAAATGGAGATACCTGTAGCAAAAAAAATGACAGATTACATATCGCTACGCAACAATCATGAACAGATAAAAGGTGAGGTTTTTAGCGGTTTTTCTCCGTTTTCAACCGAGAGACGAAAATCTAATTCGGTGAAAAATGTAGGAGGAGATTTCGTTCCGGTGGTTATTTCCGATAGAAGCAGTTCTGATAATACGAAAATAGACCCGAATTTTATCCCCGATTTTATCTATGCGGGCAACAAAATTCCCGAAAACTTATCCGAACAGGTAAAAATTATTGTAGATTCGGAATCGTGGGAAGAGCGAGCAGATATATTTCCGTTATTTAAAGCCGAAAATATAGACAAAATATACAACCCCAAATATGGCAAGACAATAAAATTTGTTCAACTCTCTTATCCGCAACTCAATTCAGAGATGATAACTCTCTTGAAAATAAGTAGCAATGTTGTTGTTATTCTTAAAACAAGCCACCAAAACGGAGTAGGAGAACAGAGAGCTTTCTTTCATAAACTGTTAATTGAGAATTGTTTAGTCCCTGTAGTTATTCAACGAGAGTATATCGAAGACGATGAAGAAGATATTCAAATAAAAGCCGGAATCGATTTTGGAACACTGCTTTTGGACGGATTTGGCAATGGAGTGATGCTTAGTAATTCGGGAAAGATAGATGTTCGCAGAATAGACTCCTGTGCTTTCGGCATTCTTCAGGCAGCACGAGTAAGAACATCAAAAACAGAGTTTATTTCTTGTCCCGGATGCGGACGAACCTTGTTTGATTTGCAAAACACGGTAGCACTTATCAAAAAACATTTTTCACATTTAAAACATCTCAAAATCGGTATTATGGGATGTATAGTAAACGGTCCGGGCGAAATGGCAGATGCCGACTATGGTTATGTTGGAGCCGAGCGGGGAAAGATTTCGCTATATAAGAAAAAAGAGTTGGTAGAGAGAAGTATTCCGCAAGAAGAAGCTGTTGAGCGACTCATTCAACTGATAAAAAAGAGTGACGACTGGATAGAGCCGACATAGCCAAATGTTAAAAAAGAGGCTTATTTATGCAATAAAATCTCGTTTTTCTTGCTTATTTGCCGAAAAAGTAGTAATATTGCACCCGATTTCGGATGAACAAGCCGAATGTCAGGTCCCATAGCTCAGTTGGTTAGAGCACCTGACTCATAATCAGGGGGTCACAGGATCATGCCCTGTTGGGACCACAAAAAGTTGCAAGAGCTGTCTCGTTATGAGACGGCTCTTTTTTTATTCCGGAATCTTTCAGACAGTATTGAGTTCTCTCTGTCAATTCTTCGTAAAATGAATAAAAATCAGTACTTTTGCAGTCTTAAATGAAAATAAGATGAAAAAAATCAGTGATTACGAGATAATGTCACCTGCCGGTTCGTACGAATCGCTAATGGCTGCTATTCAGGGCGGTGCGGATTCAATATATTTTGGGATTGAGGGACTCAACATGAGAGCCAAGTCGTCAAATAATTTTACTATTGAAGATTTGCACAAGATAGCTGAAATTTGTAAAGAGAACAATATCAAAAGCTACCTGACAGTAAATACAATTATATATAATAACGATTTTCAACTGATGCGAAAGGTTATTGATGCAGCTAAAGAGGCTGATATTTCAGCAATTATCGCAGCAGATATTGCAGTAATGCTTTATGCACAAAGCGTAGGCGTGGAAGTACATCTATCTACACAACTTAATATTACAAATACCGAATCGCTAAAATTTTATGCTCAATTTGCCGACGTGGTAGTTTTGGCTCGTGAACTCAATCTCGACCAAGTGGCAGCTATATATAAAGATATTGTAGAGCAACAAATAAAAGGTCCGTCAGGAAAACTTATTCGAATTGAGATGTTTGCACATGGAGCTCTCTGTATGGCGGTTTCGGGGAAATGTTATTTGAGCCTGCACGAAAAAGATTTATCGGCAAACAGAGGTACGTGCAACCAGATTTGTCGTCGTGCCTATATCGTGAAAGATAAGGATAGCGAAATAGAGTTAGAAATTGATAATGAATATATAATGTCGCCCAAAGATTTGAAAACCATTCATTTTATGAATAAAATGTTGGATGCGGGTGTGTGTGTGTTTAAAATTGAGGGAAGGGCGCGAGGTCCCGAATATGTACGTTTGGTTACATCGTGCTACAAGGAGGCAATCGAAGCTTACTGCAACGGCACATATAGTGAAGAGAAGATAAAAGAGTGGGATAACAAACTCGAAACAGTGTTCAACAGAGGTTTTTGGGATGGATATTATCTTGGTCAGCGACTTGGCGAGTGGACGCATCGTTACGGTTCGGGTGCTACCAAACGTAAAGTTTACGTTGGTAAAGCTGTGAAATATTTCGGAAATATCGGCGTTACCGAGTTTCTGGTAGAGGCTCAACCGATAAAAACGGGCGACGAATTGCTTATTACGGGACCGACTACGGGTGCGATTTTCTTAACGGCAGATGATATTCGTGTTGATTTGAAGCAGGTTGAAGATGCTGTTCAAGGCGAGCACTTCTCTATTAAAACACCCGAAAAAATTCGTCCAAACGACCAACTTTATAAGATGGTTCCGGCAGACAGAACGGGAACAGGACGTTAGTTGCCGAGGTTCGAGTTCTGAGTTTGGAAGTAACGAAAATTATTCCCTTCCATTTCGAACGCAGAGAGAAATCTGTTTTTGATAGTTTTGAGTTTGGAGTTGACCCTTGCAACTATGTTACAACCAATTATTCAATCATTTTCAAAAAATCTTGCTCGTTAATAATTTTCACGCCCAATTTTTCGGCTTTCTCCAATTTGGCAGGTCCCATATTCTCTCCGGCTAAAATATAGTCTGTGTTTTTGGATACGGAACCGCTGTTTTTGCCTCCGTGTTTAAGTATCATTGCTTTATATTCGTCTCGCGAGTGCAGATTGAAAGTCCCACTGATAACTATGGTCAGGTCTTTAAGCTTGTCTGTTTTTTCGGCAATAGTCTCTTCACTTAAGCTAAACTGCAGACCTTCGTTTTTCAATCTTGTAATCAGGTCGATATTTTTTTCGTCAGCAAAATATGCAATTACACTTTGAGCGATTTTTTCGCCAATTTCATCGGTCGAAGTGAGCTGCTCAATGTTAGCTTCTGCCAATAACTCTATCGTTGGGAACGCGTGTGCCAACTTTTGCGAAACTGTTTCGCCTACATATCTTATTCCGAGTGCGAACAAAACTTTTTCGTAAGGTGTCTCTTTCGATTTCTCTATGCTTTCCAACAGATTACCAGCACTTGTTTCCGCCCAACGTTCCAGTTTTAGCAAATCGTCTGCTTGCAGTTTATATAAATCGGCAACATCGTGCACCAAGCTGTTTTCGAAAAGTGTATCTATTGTTTCCGGACCTATGGTTATATTCATAGCTTTTCGACCTACAAAGTGCTCTATGCGTCCCTTGATTTGTGTCGGACAAGCAGATGAGTTTGGGCAATAAAAGATAGCTTCGTCTTCATATCGCACCAATTTTGATCCACAATCGGGGCAGTACTCTATGAAAACAACCTTTTCGGCTGAACTATCGCGTTTGCCGGTATCTACTGCTGTAATTTTAGGAATTATTTCGCCTCCTTTTTCCACATATACAAAGTCGCCTAAATGTAAATCAAGAGCATTAATTGCATCCTCGTTGTAGAGCGATGCTCGCTTTACAACAGTTCCGGAAAGTTGTACCGGCTCTAAATTTGCTACCGGAGTAACTGCTCCTGTCCTGCCCACCTGATAAGATACCGAAAGTAGTTTTGAAACAGCTTGTTCAGCACTAAATTTGTAAGCTATTGCCCATCGCGGAAATTTGGATGTAGAGCCGAGATTGCGTTGTTGCGAAAGCAAATCTACTTTTAAAACCACACCATCAGTGGCTACGGGGAGGTTTTTACGTTCAATATCCCAATATTTTAGAAAATCGAAAACCTCTTCAATAGTTTTGCATCGTTTTACGGCATCCGAAACTCGTAATCCCCACTTCTTGGCTATTGTCATATTGTCGAAATGGCTATCGGCAGGTAGTTTTTCGCCCAACATATAATACATATACGCAACTAATTTTCTTGAAGCTACTACCTTTGAATCTTGCTGTTTTAGCGTTCCCGAAGCGGCGTTTCGTGGATTGGCAAACAGAGGCAACTCTTGCTCTTCTCGTTCTCTGTTAAGTTCTTCAAATACACTCCATGGCATCAATATCTCGCCACGGAATTCAATTTTTTCGGGAATATTATCGCCATTTAATACTAGTGGGATAGTACGTATCGTGCGCACATTGTCGGTTACATCGTCGCCTTGCACTCCGTCGCCTCTTGTAATGGCTTGTTGCAATCGTCCATTTTCGTAGATGAGAGCAATAGAAGTTCCATCGTATTTCAATTCGCACACGATGTCGAAATCTTCATTTATAGAACGACTAACCCGATTGAAAAAATCTGCAACTTCGCCTTCGGAATAGGTGTTTTGAAGCGAAAGCATCGGATATCGATGTTTTACTTGATTGAAGTTTTTATTTATGTCGCTGCCTACACGCACGGTTGGAGAGTTGGGGTCGAAATATTCGGGATGCTTCTCTTCAAGCTCAGTAAGTTTATGCATCAACTTATCGAAATCGAAATCGGATATAGTCGGCTCAGACAAAACATAATATTCGTAATTGTATCTGTGCAATTTCTCACGAAGTTCGGTAATCTCTTTAAATATATCATCAGATATTAGTTGGTCTGATGTGAAATTCTCTTCTGAAAACAGGTTCATCATATTTTGTCTTGGTTTTTTAGAATTTAAACAGATTCATCAACGGATAAGCGGTTCTCTTTTTATCGCTTTTAGATTTTAAATTGCCGATTTGTGCCGAAACAGTTAGTGTTTGCTGAAACAACATATTCCTTTCACTAAAATGCATATTGGTACTAAATCTCGCATTTATAAAATCGGATTCTATGAATTTGAGATACCATTCGCTCTCCGCGTAAAAATTTTCGCGTAGGAATTGTGTGCCCCAATACAAATTGCCACCGAAAGTTTCAGCCAAGTGTTGTCTTTTGCCGCCATAATAGAGAATATTGTTTACACCTATTCCGGAATATTCGATATTGAGGTTCGAGGTTATGCCTATGGGTTTGTATAGTTTGCCTTCAAATCTTCTGTCTCGTTCGTATCCTGCAAGAAGTCCGACAGATATTAATGAGCGAAATCTTTCTCCACTAGATAGTTGAGTCCCGATAGAAACCTGCATTTGTAGATTTTCTGCAACACCCCAATTTTGAGTGGAAGGTCGTGTGTTGGCATAGTGAAACATATAAGACTGAAAATCGGCGAAGAAGATACCTTTCGTAATTTTTCCCGATAATCCTACAAAAAAATGTTCGCGTTTAGTAGGAGTTGCATATCCCGTTCTGTCGAACCATCCATTTATGAAGTTCTTTTCAGAACCCAATTGTATGAAAACACCCTGCATTAGCGGCAGAAAGTTTTTTACAGAATCTTTAAAAAAGAAGTTGTTGTAATTGCTTAATACATCTGCACGAGGGAAAGAACCTGCACGAAACAGAATTTTATCCGTCTTGTATTGATAGAATGCTGTTACATTGACTTTATCAATCGCTTTATTCATTCCGGGAATTTTTAAAAGATTTACTCCCGCATTTATAGAATGTTTTGAATCCAGAGTAACTGAGCCAAGCGGATTGAGCCATACACCGTTCATAGTTTCGGAATCGATATGCGACGATTTTGAAAATTCCGTATTATCAAAAAAGTAATCTATTCCTACTTCCCAGCCGAGCGTTTGTGCATTTGCCGATAAAAAGTAAATCAAAGATACAAAAATAAATATGATGCTTTTTTTCATCTGTTTTCGAGATTGGTGCAATATAGCACATTATATACAATACATCAACTTAAAATAACAGATTCTATTATTCTTGGAAAGTGTTCATACTCCAACTTATGTACTTTCTTCGCAACATCTTCCGGCAAATCATCAGGCAACACTTCGCATGAGGCTTGAAAAATAATATCTCCTTCATCATATCTCTCATTAATATAATGTATGGTAATACCGGACTCTGTCTCTTTTGCAGCAACTACTGCTTGGTGAACAAAGTCGCCATACATGCCTTTTCCGCCATATTTCGGAAGAAGAGCCGGATGTATATTTACAATTTTATTGGGATAAGCGTCCAAAATAGGTTGGGGAACTTTTAGCAGGAAGCCGGCTAAAACAATAAAATCTATTTTGTACTCTTTCAATGTGTCAAGAACTAATGTAGAGTCTTCAATTTCCGATTTGGTGAAAGTGTATGAAGGGATTCCTATTTTTTTTGCACGCTTCAGAACAAAAGCATCCTTTTTATTAGAAATGATAAGCGATATTTCAATTTTAGGATTATTCGCAAAATAAAGGGCAATATTTTCGGCATTTGTTCCACTGCCCGAAGCAAAAATAGCTACTTTAAACATAGATAAAATCGTTAAATTGCACAAAAAATATAAAAATGTGCACTTTTGTTGAATATTTTAGAGTAAATCTTACGTAATTACAGAAAAAATGATTTACTTTGCATCTACAAAATTAGAAATTTTATTTTATT
>JBGZFC010000095.1:0-5232 GCA_041846575.1 Bacteroidota bacterium | reverse complement strand
TTGTGTACCTTTGTTCCGGGGTTAAATGACTTTTCTTTTTCATATTGCAACACAAAAGTAAGGATTTTTGCCCTAAAAGATAGAAGGGTGCACCCTTCTATCTTTTTTACTAAGTGTTGCATTTACTATTTGAACTTACAAAAAAGCAAATGTAAGGAAAATCAATCTTTTTAAATTGCAATATAGATACTTTTTTTATAATTTTGTTGTTTAATATCAACAAATCAATTAAAGATTGAACAGTTTATGAAAGATTTTCTGAAAACAATGACCGCTTCTGCTGTTGGTTTTATTATAGCAAACATTATTTTCTTTTTTATTGCTATCATTTTTTTCTCTGCAATGATTAGCTCAATGAGTAAATCATTCAGTGCAAAAGAAAAATTTATCTTAGAAGATAAATCGGTTCTAAACATAGTATTGGAAGGAACAATACAAGAAAGGATTCCGGAGAGTGACCCGTTTCTTGACACCTTTAGTGGCGGTAAAATATCAAACATGGGACTAAATGATATCGTAGCAGCTATAAGAAAAGCAAAAAATGAAGATAAAATAAAAGGTATTTACATTGATAGTCGCATGTTTAGTGCATCCCCTGCAACACTTGCCGAAATAAGAGATGAATTGATAAAATTTAAAGAGAGCGACAAATTTATTGTGGCTTACGCTGATTCATACTCACAAGCCGGATACTACTTATCATCTGTGGCAGACAAAGTTGTAGTAAATCCTGAAGGCATGTTGGATATGCATGGATTAGCATCAAATATTATGTTTTATAAAGATGCTCTGGACAAACTCGGCATAGAGATGCAAATATTTAAAGTTGGGACTTACAAATCGGCTGTTGAGCCTTTTATACAACGAGAGATGAGTGCTCCCAACCGTGAACAGGTTAGCTCCTTTTTAAATGACATGTGGAGTTTTATGAGAGCCGATATAGCAAGCTCAAGAAACATGTCAGTTCAAGCAATAGATTCTCTTACCAATATGGGAACAATGCTGAAAGGTACCGATTTTTTGATTACATCAAACTTGGTTGACACTCTATTGTACGAAACTGAGGTGAAATCTTACCTTCGCACATTGCTTGATATTGACAAAGACAAAAGAATACCTTCGGCTACAGTAGCGAATATGAAATCGGTTAAAACGCAAAACATCAAAAAAACAAGCAATTCAATCGCTCTGTTGTATGCTGTAGGAAATATTACTTCAGGAAACAATTCACAAGGAATACAAGATAAGTATTTAGTAAAGGAGATTGAAAAATTAAGAAAAGACGAAGATATAAAAGCCGTTGTTTTACGAATCAACTCGGGAGGTGGCAGTGCTTACGCATCGGAACAAATCTGGAAAGCCATATCGGATTTGAAAGCCGAAAAACCGGTCGTTGTATCTATGGGAGATATGGCGGCATCGGGCGGTTACTACATTGCTTGTAACGCAGATAAAATCGTAGCTCAACCTACTACTCTGACAGGCTCAATAGGTATTTTCGGTATGATTCCAAACTTCGAAGGAACTGCAAAGAAAATAGGAGTTAGCACAAGTGTTGTAAAAACAAACGAATTTGCCGATTTTGGAAATGTCAACAGACCATTCAATGAAAAAGAGACAGAATTGATGCAAAATTATATAAACAGAGGATACGATCTGTTTTTAACTCGTTGCGCCGATGGACGTAAAATGCATAAAGATTCTTTAGCTCAATATGCTGAAGGTAGAGTTTGGACGGGTAACCAAGCAAAACAGTTTGGATTGGTTGACGAACTTGGCGGAATTGGCAAAGCCATTGAAATAGCCGCCGATTTGGCAAACTTGGGAAAAAGCTATGTGATATTTGAATATCCTAAAATCAAATCACCATTCGAAGATTTTTTCAATAAACAAAAAGATGAATTAGCGGCAAAAACTCTTAAGGAATATTTGGGCGAAAGCTACACTCTTTTCAACTTGATAAAGAATGTGAAAGATCAAGATTATATTCAAGCACGCGTTCCGTACGAAATTAATATCAAATAACAAGTTTAAAATACACTATATGGAAAAAACACCGCATCCGCTCATAAAACATTCACTACTTCCACTTTCGTGGATGTACGGCTTTGGTGTGAGGATGCGTAATAAGTTGTTTGATGCAAAAATACTAAAATCGGAGAAGTATAGTATTCCTATTATCTGTGTAGGAAATATCTCAGTAGGCGGAACAGGCAAAACACCGCATATTGAATATTTGATACGGCTGTTGGCGTCAAAGTACAAGGTAGCTGTTCTTAGTAGAGGATATAAAAGAAAAAGCAAAGGTTTTCATATAGTTGATACAGACTCAAAGGCTCATATAGTCGGCGACGAACCACTTCAAATAAAACAGAAATATCCTGATACATTAGTTGTGGTAGATGCCAATAGACGAGATGCCATCAAGAAAATACTATCTATTGAGCCGGAAGAACGTCCTGATGTTATCTTGATGGATGACGGATTTCAACATAGATACGTTTCTCCATCGCTTTCTATATTATTGGTTGACAGCAACAGACCCGTTTACGAAGACAAACTGTTGCCCGCAGGCAGACTACGGGAGCATATAAGCGGCAAAAACAGGGCTAATATAGTGATAGTTACAAAATGTAGCAACGAGATGCAGCCCATAGATTTTAGAATTTATGAGAACGGATTAAATCTTTTTCCGTATCAAAACCTGTTTTTCTCATCATTGGACTACGGAGATATTATACCCGTATTTTTCGATTTGGATTTACCGCATTATGAACCTGATGAACTAAGAAAGAAACATGTTTTCTTGGTTACAGGTATTGCATCACCACAACCTATGGTGGAAAAGTTGGAGTTAAAGACATACAACTTATACACCAAATTTTATCCTGACCACCATTTTTTCAAACCTTCCGATATTGAAGAGATAAAAGAAGAATTAGATAAAATAGACAGCGACAACAAAATAATAATCACAACAGAAAAAGACGCAACTCGCTTTAGAGATTTAACCTTTTTAGATGAAGAGTTTAAAAAAATGCTCTATTATATTCCGATAGAAGTTTTATTCTTGGAAGAAGGAGGAAAAAGTTCATTCAATAAAATAATTTATAAACATGTTAGAAACCATAAAACAAACAGCAGATTATCTAAGAAGTAGAATTACAGATATGCCTAATACGGCTATAATCTTGGGTACAGGATTAGGAGAGTTGGCAAACGAAATAACAGACAAGGTAGAATTTCCATACACCGAGATACCAAACTTTCCTGTATCAACAGTAGAAGGACATAGTGGAAAATTAATTCTTGGAATGCTTGGCAAAAAAAGAGTTCTTGCCATGCAAGGACGTTTTCACTACTACGAAGGATATAATATGAAACAGGTAACTTTCCCTGTTAGAGTTTTCAAAGAACTTGGTATAGAGTATCTTTTTGTTTCAAATGCAGCCGGAGGAATGAACCCTAGTTTTGACGTGGGAGATATCATGCTGATAGAAGATCATATCAATCTGTTCCCCGAAAATCCATTACACGGGAAAAACTATGATGAGTTAGGTCCCAGATTTCCCGATATGAGTGAAGCATACAACAAAGAGTTGCGACTAATGGCAATGAAGGTAGCAAAAGAAAAAAACATCAAATTACAACACGGAGTTTATGTTGGGCTTTCGGGTCCAACTTTTGAAACACCCGCAGAATACAACTATTTGCGAACAATCGGCGGTGATGCCGTAGGTATGAGCACCGTGCCCGAAGTTATTGTTGCAAATCATGCAAAAATGAAAGTCTTGGCATTCTCTATTATTACCGACCTGGGAGTTGTCGGAAAAATTGTAGAAATCTCTCACGAAGAGGTGCAAGAAGCAGCCAAAATAGCACAACCACAAATGGCAGAAATAATGCGCACGGTTGTACAAAAAATAAAATAACATATTCATAATAAATAAAAGAACACCAGTCAATTGAAAAATTAATTGGTGTTTCTTTATATATAGATATCAACTAAAATAAAATCGATAAAGTGAAGAGAACAGAAATATCAACTCTTGGTGAGTTTGGATTAATTGAACATCTTACAAAAGATATAAAACCTACGCAAGAGACCACTATAACAAGCATTGGCGACGATGCAGCCGTTTTAAACTATAGCGAAAAGCAAATATTGGTAACTACCGATTTATTATTGGAAGGAATCCACTTCGATTTGACATACGTTCCTCTCAAACATTTAGGCTACAAAGCAGCGGTTGTGAATTTTTCAGACATTTATGCCATGAACGGACAACCACAACAGATAACCGTATCTTTAGGTGTGTCAAGTAAATTTTCGATAGAAGATTTAGATACTTTTTACGAAGGTCTGAAATTAGCATGTCAAATCTATGGCGTTGATATAGTAGGTGGCGACACAACATCATCGCTTACCGGACTTACTATAAGCATTACTTGTATCGGTATGGGAGAAAAAGATAAAATCACATATAGAAACGGTGCACAAAACAATGATCTGATTTATGTATCGGGAGATTTGGGAGCATCGTATATGGGTTTACAACTTCTTGAAAGAGAAAAAAGTGTATTTCTCTCAAACAATAATCCGCAACCCGATTTTACAGGTAAAGAGTATATTCTGGAACGCAGTTTAAAACCGGAAGCAAGAAAGGATATTATCAATAAATTAAAAGAACATAATATCGTACCCACATCAATGATAGATATTTCAGATGGATTATCATCCGACATAATGCATATTTGCAAGCAAAGTAAAGTGGGTTGTCAGATATTTGAAGAAAAGCTACCCGTAGATTATCAAACTGCCGTTATGGCTGAAACCTTTAATATGAATATCACAACAGTAGCGCTAAACGGAGGTGAAGACTATGAACTTCTTTTCACTGTACCATTACATCTACACGAAAGAATGTCTGAAATAGGAGGAGTTCATCTGATCGGGCATATCACAAAAGAAGATAACGGATGTGTGCTGGTTACGCGCGACGGACAAGAAATGCAGCTCAAAGCACAAGGATGGAAATATTTTGATAATTATAAAAATATGTAAGTTCAAATAGTAAATGCAACACTTAGTAAAAAGAGGCTGTCCGAAAAGTTTTGGACAGCCTTTTTTTGGTATTTTTTCTCAAATTTTGTATATTTGAGTGTTCCAAAAAAAACAACCGATGGCGAAGTTAACATTTAAAAATCAACCTGGCAATACTCCTGAACTTT
>JBGZFC010000094.1:0-12358 GCA_041846575.1 Bacteroidota bacterium | reverse complement strand
TCTCCTTTTTCCGGTAATTTTCCTAACATAATTTGCAGTGTTTTAGCTCCTAAAGGTACAAAATGTTGCAGATATATACAACTTTTTATGGAATTATTTTATTGAATTTCAGTTGCATAAAGGTATTTTAAGGGGCGACTATTTACGATTTACGTATGGAAAATGCAGCCATTATTCGCAAATGCGCACGAGATTTAATGGTCAGGTATCACAGTCTTGAAGTTTTTAGCTTTGAACATGTGGAGTATTACAAGATGGTGCGTCAGAAAATTGAAGAGTTTCGATTGCTTTTTATCGATTGGGTAACAAGCTTCGATCCATGGAATTATATTGTGGATGATTGGGGATTGTTTAATCCGCCCGGTGTTAGTCCGTTCGATAAAGATCCGTTGGATATGTAATCAAAACTCCAAATACGGGTTCAACCGTTCAATATCATCGGTTGTAAACTCTTCAAGCATTGCCAGTTCGTTTAAGGATGCAACTTTTCCTTTTCTCTTGCGGAGGTTGGTTATCGCTTGCACTTGCTTGTAATCAAGGTAAGGATGGCTCAGTAACTCTTTAAACTCCGATTTGTTGATTTGAATTTTTCGGAAATTGTTGTCCGGTTTTATATATGGCGAAATTAGTGAAAACATTTCGTTATCAATACCATAAACTTCCATAAGCTGCTTAGTCGATGCGAAACCGCCCAATAAGTTCCGATATTTTACAATCCTTTCGGCATAAAAACTTCCTATTCCGGGTATTTTTTTCCATTCGGCAGTATCAGCGCTGTTTAAGAAAATGGTTTCGCCTGCGGCAAGTTTCTCTTGTCGCGGAAAAGTAGTTTTGGCTGCCGATTCGGCGGGTTTTTTATCTTCAAAGGTATAATCAGACTTCGCCCTATTGTTGTAGGACTGTCTGTTTTTATTGTCGGTGTATTGCTTGTAATTCTCTTTTTCTTTTATTGATTCGCTCTTATATTTTTGTCGGAAAGACTCAAATCTATATATAAGTGAATCGTTTTGAATTTGAGTTATAACGGTGGAAGAGCGTTGCCGTAATACAACATTCAGCAGCAATATCAAGACAATCAATATCAGCAATAAAATTATTGCCAACTGCTCGCCTCTTTGATAATATAAAAAATCTTTCCACTTCATTTTACTGTTGCAATCATGTGTTTATATTTGGATAAACTCTTTTTATCCAGCCACATTCGTTTTAATTCCCAACTGCCCCACTCTATCGGCTATTTTTCGCAACTCTTCTATCGGCGTTTTTTCGAGCTTTTTGGCAGGCGTTTCGCGGTCGATAGTGTAAATCATCACTTCTCGCGGATTAAGCTCTCTAACAAGCTCTAACCATGCTGAAACTTCCTCTTCGGTTGTATTGTCAATTCTTTGACCTTCAAATTTGCCACGAAGAAACATTGTTTGCAAAATGAAATTTCCTTCAAATCGTTTGTAAAGCTCTACTTGTTTGGCAATAGAATATTCTTTGGTATTTGGTCTGTCTATTAATTTTGCGGTCTCATCAAAAGCAGAATCTATTTTTAAAATTTGATTTTCTACTTTTTTCAGAGCCTCAAAAACCTCAGGTTTGCCAACATTTATACCGTTTGTAAGAACGCTGATTTTTGCATCCGGAGCAAACTGATTTCGCAAAGCAATGGTGTCGTATATGATATTTGCAAATTCTGGGTGCGATGTAGGCTCTCCGTTTCCGGAGAAGGTGATAACATCTATTTTTGTTCCCTCTTTTTGAAGTGTTTGCAACTTATCTTTTAGTGCTGCTTTCACGTTTTCTCTATCGGGCAACTTCGTACGTGTGCGAAAATCTTTGTTAAAACCGCATTCGCAATATATGCAATCGAAAGAACATAATTTACCGTCGTATGGCAGTAGATTCATTCCTAATGATAAGCCCAATCTTCTACTGTGAATGGGACCAAAAACTATTTCATTAAAAAGTATTGTTGACATTCTGTTTTATAATTTTTATAACTCCATAAACTCTTCAAAATTATCCCTACTCACGACCGTTGTTGTGTGGTTTGGATATGCATTGCGAAAAGAACTTGGAAAATTTATTTTTTTCTCTTTCCACTTAAATTCAAAGGCATTTAGCACGCCATCAGTTTCCTCAATATAATCAATTTCAGCTTTATCATGTGTGCGCCAAAAGTAAGCATTTATGTAACGTTTGTCGTAAATATTGTTTTTTAATCTTTCTGAAATCAGAAAGTTTTCCCATAAATCACCTTTGTCCATACGCATATCCGGGATAGTAAAATTACTTATTAGCACATTGCGTATTCCGTTGTCGTAAAAGTAATATTTTTTACCTTTTTTCAGTTCGTTTCGTAAATTTCGACTTAGAGCCGGAAGTTTGAAAATTACAAATGCTTTTTCCAATAAATCTAAGTATTTCTCTACTGTTGTCGAATCTATATTTCCAACGATTTGAGCCAATTCATTATAACTGACTTCACTTCCTACCTGAAACGCCAATGCTTGCAGAAGTTTTTCGATACGTCCTGATTTTCGGATATTGTCTAATTGTAAAATATCTTTGTACAGATAGCTATTGGCAATCTCAATAAGGATTTCACGCTCTTTTCCCGGATTGTTTACCACATCGGGATATGAACCATAAATAATTCGTGTATCCAATAGTCGCTTAGCCTCAAATAGTGTTCTGTTTTTTACTGTTTCTCTGTAACTTATAGGAAATAGATAGAATGTTTTTTTTCGTCCCGTAAGTGGCTCAACCATTCTATTTTGCAGTTCGAATGATGAAGAGCCGGTAGCTATGAGTTGTATTTCGGGATTGGTATCATAAATTAATTTGAGTTTTTTACCGATGTCCGGTATCTGCTGTGCTTCATCAATTACTACCACTTTATTGTTCGTATCTATAAGTTGTAATAATTGAGAGCTTGTTGTTGCATTGGTAAACGCTTGTAAAATATCAGATTCGTCCGCATTAAGCCAGTTTGATTTCACGTCTATCTTTTTTAAGACTTCTTTCAGCAAGGTTGTTTTACCTACCTGTCTGGCTCCTAACAGAAGAATTATTTTTCCGTTAAAGCACGATGAAACAATATTTTCAAGCAATTCTCTGTTAATCATAAATTCTTATTTTGATGCAAATATACCTAATTTTTCGATTGTAATAAGAAATTTACGCCTAATTTTTTGATTATAATCGAAAAAATACGCCTAAATTTTTGATTAGAGCATTTTTTTAAAAGATATTCAATATATTTTCTACGCCAAAACCAATTAACAGATAGCGAAAAAATTTTCCGACAGTCATAGAAATCATTGTTACAGGGACGTTTGCACGAAGAAATCCCAAGGCAACCAATATAACATCGCCTATGGCGGGTAAAAATCCGAAAAATCCCATTATCGCTCCTTTTCCGTGCAGCCATTTTATAGTCATATCAATTTTTTCGGGTTTTATTTTAAACCACCTTTCAAGCCACTCGGTTTTACCTAAAAGTCCTATATAATAGCACGTTGCTCCTCCGGCGGCATTGCCTATGGTAGCAAACAAGATGCTTGTCCAAACGTCCATTCCCGCGGCAATCAGTGCGGCGAAAACTACTTCGGAACTAAACGGAAGTATTGTTGCTGCCAAAAACGATGCCAGCAATAACCCCCAATATCCATATTCTGCTAATCCGTCAAGCATATATCCGCTGTTAGCTTTTGGCTATTGACAGTTTGCTTTGCGTAAAAGAGATAAAGCATTGCAGCAATAGCATATTTTTTGTTTATTTCCTAATTTTAAATATTTTACCGTCCTGCTAACAGCTAAAAGCCGATAGCTAATGGCTGTTTCAGTGTGCTTCCAGCCAGTTGTCCCCCACTCCAACGTCAGTTTTAAGTGGCACGTTCAATTTATACGCATTTTCCATCTCTTCGGTAACGATTTTTTTCAATTTTTCGAGTTCGTTTACCGGAACATTAAAATTGAGTTCGTCATGAACTTGAAGAATCATTTTCGATTTCAGTTTTTCAGATTTAATTCTGTCAAAAATACGAATCATTGCAATCTTTATAATATCTGCCGCACTTCCCTGAATTGGTGCGTTTATGGCATTTCGCTCAGCATATCCGCGTACGATGGTATTTCTTGAGTTGATGTCCGCTAAAAACCGTTTGCGACCGGAAACAGTTTCTACAAAACCATTTTCACGTGCTTTGGCAATGCTTTCGTCCATATAAGTTTTTACTTGCGGGAAGGTTTCAAAATAACCGTCGATAAGCTCTTTGGCTTCGCCACGCGGAACATTTAGCCTTTCGGAAAGTCCGAAAACTGAAATGCCGTAAATTATTCCGAAGTTAGCTGTTTTTGCTTTGGCACGCATATTCGAAGTAACCTCTTCGATTGGAATTTTATATATTTTTGCCGCCGTAGCAGCGTGAATATCTTGTCCTTGAGCAAATGCTTCGAGCATATTTTTGTCGCCACTCAGATGTGCCATTATACGTAGCTCAATTTGCGAATAGTCGGCAGAAAGGAATGTGCAGCCGTCGTCGGGGATAAATACTTTTCGCATCTCTTTTCCGCGTTCATCGCGAATAGGGATATTTTGTAAATTGGGGTTTGTGCTGCTTAATCTTCCCGTGGAAGCCACAGTTTGATTAAACGAGGTGTGTATTTTTCCCGATTTGGGATTGATAAGCAGCGGAAAAGCATCGATATATGTGCTGAGCAATTTTTTCAAACCTCGTTGTTCCAATATTTTCTCAATAATAGGGTGATTGTTTCGCAATTTCTGTAACTCCTCTTCGCCGGTGCTATATTGTCCGGTTTTGGTTTTCTTGGGTTTGTCTATGATACGCATTCGGTCGAAAAGTATCTCCCCTACCTGTTTTGGAGAATTTACATTGAAATCTATCCCTGCCATTTTTATAATCTCTTTTTCTACCAAAGCAAGTTCGTTTGTTAACTGTTTCGACAGTTCGCCAAGTGCATCTAAATCAAGTCTTACTCCGGTCCATTCCATATCTGCCAATACGTAAACGAGCGGAAGTTCGATATTGTAATACAAATCGGAAATATTATTTGTTTCTATTTCTTTCTCTAAAATATGTTTTAGTTTGAGTGTAATATCGGCATCCTCGGCAGCGTAGTCGCTAATGATTTCAAGTGCAACATCGCGCATCGATTTCTGATTTTTTCCTCGTTTGCCAATTAACTCTTCTATATGAATGGTTTTGTATTTTAGATAGTTCTCTGCCATGTAATCCATTCCGTGGCGAAGCTCAGGATTGAGCAGATAATGTGCAATCATAGTATCGAAAAGTTTTCCCCGAACTTCGATATTGTAATTTCTGAGCGAAAGAATGTCGTATTTCAGGTTTTGACCGATTTTTTCGATATTTTCATTTTCGAAAAACGGGCGGAAAATATCCACCTGCTTTTGTGCCTCTTCCCTATTTTCAGAAATCGGGACATAAAATGCTTCGCCCTCTTTGTAGGCAAACGAAAAACCAACCAATTCACTTAAAATTGGGTCAACGTCGGTGGTTTCCGTATCGAAACAGACAGAGCTTTGTGAGCATAACAAATTGCACAATTCCTGCATCTTCTCCTCAGTTTGTATCGCAGTATAGATATGTGGTGTGGTATTAATATCCGTTAAGTATGAGGGTAAGTCATTCGCAACCTTTTTCATCTCAGGGCTTTCGTCCATCATCGCGAACAAATCGCCTTGAACGGCTACACTCGGTTTTGGAGTTTCGGTTTTTAATATTCTGTTGATAAGAGTACGAAATTCCAAATCTTCGAAAATTGTTCTTAGTGCTGTCTCATCTATTTGCTTGCGTTCAAAATCCTCCTCTTTTTCAGCTACGGGGACGTCGGTTTTTATGGTTGCCAGAAATTTGGAAAGTTGAATTTGTTCTATGTTCTCTTCGACTTTCTTTTTTAGTGACCCTTTTAGTTGATGCGTGTTTTGCAGTAGGTTTTCAATACTTTCGTATTCATCCAACAGTTTTACGGCTGTCTTCTCTCCCACTCCGGGACATCCCGGAATGTTATCTGAAGTATCGCCCATTAAACCAAGCAAATCAATCATTTGTAAAGGATATGTAAGTCCATATTTTTCCATAACCTTTTTATCGTCCAAAATATCGAAATCATTGCTGCCGTACTTAGGTTTATAGATAAAAATATGTGGTTCAACAAGTTGCCCGTAGTCCTTATCGGGGGTCATCATAAATATATCAAAACGTTCCTTATCCGCACGTTTTGCGATGGTTCCTATTACGTCGTCGGCTTCATATCCGGGTACTTCCAAAACGGGAATATTGTATGCTTTTATTATCTCTTTTATTATTGGAACAGAGAATTTTATATCTTCGGGAGTGGCTTCTCTCTGTGCTTTGTACTTTTCGAACTCCGTATGACGAAAAGTTGGTCCGGGAGGGTCGAAGGCAACGGCGATATGCGATGGATTTTCTTTGCGAAGTACCTCTTCTAAGGTATTTACAAAGCCGAAAATGGCAGATGTGTTCTGTCCTTTCGAATTTATACGCGGATTTCTGATAAAAGCGTAATAAGACCTGTATATCAGTGCATAAGCATCTAATAAGAACAATTTATTTTTTCCCATTTAAGTAAAATTTTCATTTTAAAGTGTAAAGTTACAAATATTTGATGGGTTTAATACGAATTATTTTTAAATTTGTGCCTTTAATAGTATGGAAATGGGCAAAAGTCAAGTAATAAATATAAAAAAATCGCTTCGGAAAGAGTTTGAGCAGTTTGACATTTATCTCAATCAGGCTTTAAATAATGATAATAGGCGTGTTGCCGATATTATAGAACATTCTTTCAACAAAGATGGCAAACGTATCAGACCTATGTTGGTTTTTTTAGTTGCAAAAGCTTGCGGAAATGTTACAAAAAGCACATACCATGGAGCTGTTACGGTAGAGTTGTTGCATACGGCTACACTTATTCATGACGATGTTGTGGATGAATCGTTCACTCGTCGCGGACAGCCATCTGCAAATGCCATATTCGATAACAAGCGTTCTGTATTGGCGGGAGATTACGTGCTTTCATCGGCATTACGCGAGAGCGTGAAGACCGATAATTTTGAAGTGATTGCCATTATTTCACAATTGGGACAAAAATTGGCAGAAGGAGAACTAAATCAATATTCGCTTGCAAACGAGATAATAGTCGATGAAGAAGAGTATTTTAGAGTAATAGAGTTGAAAACAGCATCATTGCTTGAAGCTTGTGCGAAAATTGGAGCTATTACATCCGGTGCCGATAGTAAAACGGTAGAGAATTTTGGTAAAATAGGAAATATTTTAGGTGTTGCTTTCCAAATTCGTGATGATATTTTCGATTATTATAAAGCCGATGTAGGCAAGCCTACCGGAAACGACATTCGTGAGGGAAAAATTACGCTTCCGCTTATCTATGCACTTAAAAATGCTCCTGAAGCAGACTCTGAAAAGATGATGCAAATCATTAACGCAAGAGATTTTTCTACCGATAATATCGAAAAACTGATTGCTTTTGCAAAGCAACACGGTGGAATTGAATATGCTCAAAAAACCAATGAGCAGTTGTTAAATCAAGCAGAACAGTTGCTTAATAAAATATCTGTTGTAGAAGAATATAAACAAATGTTTAGTTTCTTGATGATATATCTGAAAAACAGGTCGTTTTAGAGATAGTCTGTTAATCGCTTCTATATTCTTTTTTTCCAAATAATTAGATGTAGAATAATTCCCCAAAACAATATTTTGAGTTTGTGATGTGTTCTCTATTTGTAAGTTTACCCATATTTTTGCAGTGCATTCTTTATTTTAATAAATAGAGATTACGCGCATTGATTTTTTATTTTAATCCAACCAAAATTAAACTATGCTTTTGTCTCTTTCGTAGTGATTACGCGAATTCAAAAGCATAGTTTTAATCTTTTGATTATTTGTTTGCGTTAGTTATTAAAAGTGTTTGATTAAATGTGAAGTTCAAAACATTTAAAATGAAAAAACTTGCATATTAAATTCCATTCGTTTATCTTTGACCCTTACATATAGGAAATATTAAGAATTACATGTGTATGACTTTGATGATATATTCCATAAGATGGCAGGATACATAATTCTTAATCATATAAACAAAACTTAAATGAAATCGAAAACATTATCACTTATTGCGTTCATAGCAACTTACTTTTTGATATCGACAGGTTGTGCTAGTACAAAAGGATATGTGGGAGACAAGCTTTCAACTGCCGATTTAGCACGAATTTATCAAGGGACACGTAAACTACAAATAAAAAATAAGAAAACATCCGAAGCGGCATTACTTGTTAGTGTAGATTCGTTAAGTGTGGGAAATTATATGAAAGGATTTCCGAAATATGTGGACGTGAAAGGTGGAGAAAGATCAATTGAGGTTCGTCATTTTCAACAATGGAAAGATAAAGCAGCTATGGCGGGAGCTATGTTTGGTATTGTAGGTGCGTCTATAGCTGAATCGAACAATCCGCATACTCACTACAGATTGACCTTCTCGGTTGAGCAAAGCAAATCATACACGATAATACCCGTAACCGATGAAGTAACAGAAGTTCCTGAATTTTTCGTGGTAAACAATCTTGCAAATGACACTATTCGTCCGCAAGTTGTGCAACTGGAGAGAAACAAAAATGACTAAATTTTTTATCATATAATAATCAACAATAATTATTACTTTTCATGAAAAGAATCTATTTTACTCTGTTCATGCTAATATTTATTTTAGCTTCAATACTTTCATCAGCTTTGGCTCAGGAATCATCTCCCTATCAGGTTGAGTATCAAACGTTGAATAAATACAAAGATTTTCGAATTGCTATTGGCGGGGGATATGCCTTTAGATTAGGGAAATTTGAAAAAACAGGCATTTCAGCAATTGACGATATGAATAGGCAGCTTCGTCACGGTTTTACCATTGATGCTGATGCTCAATATTTCTTTAAAGAGACTTGGGGATTGGGTTTGAATGTCAATTATTGTTCGGCAAATACATCGGGTAAAAACGTTCCTATTTCGGGAATTGGGCAATATGCAAATATAGAAGAAACACAGAGTTTTCTTTTTGTAGGACCCTCGTATGTTGCACGTAATGAAGGGGAAAAGTTTTTACTATTAACTTATATTGGTGCAGGTCCCATTTTCTTTAATACAGAAATGAATATAAACGGACAAAAATTTAATGGAAACAAAACAACTATTGGAATTACCGCCGGAATAGGAGGGGAGTATAAAGTTAGTTCAAAAATAGGTATCGGGGCAAAGTTGTCGTATGTTATGGGTTCTATATCCGGTATTAATATGGAAGGACAAACGGTAAATTCTTATGAAAAAATTAGTGTGTCTAATCTGACCGCAACTGCTTTTATCAGCTTTCGTACATGGTAACCGAGACACACAATTATTAGAGCATAAAATGTGAAAATAATTGTTTTTGGGTGTTTATATATAAAAAAATATCACTCTCATTAGGGAGTGATATTTTGTTTTTCGGGATTGTTATTATTCTGCTATTCTCTTAATTCTAATATTTCAAAACCGATTTATCTTCAATATCTTTCGCATCGTTTACCGGAACTAATGTAAACCCCCACTTATAATTTTGGTTTGCCGGAATAGTGTATTCGGGTAGTGGTGCAGCGCCCCAACTGTTGTATCCGGCAACGCCCTGCTGACGCATATCGATGCAGACTTCCACGAAATTGCGCGGCGTGATGTCGTTTATATGCGTTTGACGAGGTTTACGGTTTCGGGCGTCGGCATCGTTACGTGTGGCAATCTCTTCGCTGCTGAAGTTGTTCCATTGGTAGGGGCGGTGGGTGGCGTCTTCGGTATCGAAATCTTCCACCGAGTTGCGCAAAGCGTTAAATCCTACGGTTTCGTCGGCAACCACCATTAAGCCTAAGCCTTTTCCTTTTTTTTCCTGTGCGGTAAAAGCAGCCCAGCGGGTGTCGGTGCGGTGTCCGTTCTCCTGCGGACGAACGTAAGGATAATACATAGCTTCGGCAGAGGTTTTGTAGAGTCCTATTTTTGAACCCGATGCACGGTCGATATAGTTTTCACCGGGACCACGACCGAAATATTGCACATTATTCATTGATGCCGGCAGGCGGAATCGCACGCCGATACGCGGTACAACCAATTCCGATGAGGCTTTGCGTGCCGCTGTGGCTTCGGGCGAAGCGGTTGCCATTTGCGTGGCTTCGGATGCTTGCATTTGAGCCGCTTCCGCGTAGGTAGAATGGAATTCCATATCTACTTTCACAATACCCGACGGATAAACGATGTATTTTATCGTGTAAAGGTTTCCGGCGGCGAGCAGGTAGGTTGCTTCCATTATGGCATTGTTGCCTTCGGTATAAACTTTTGTATCGGTAACGTTGAATTTGCGGCTCGATTGCTTCCATATCTGCAAGCGATGAGGATTGCCGTTTCCGTAATCGTTGTCGTTGGGTGCGCGCCAGAAGTTGGGCTGTATGCCGAAGCCTTTATCGAAATATTCGGTTCCGTTTACTTTGTATGATGTTACCACGCCCGATTTGCGGTTGAACACAAACTGTACGGCAGACGACGATACAGTAATGTTATCGCCCTTCTCCGCCACTTTTAGCGCAGGAGCGGATATGGAAGCGTAAGCCTGTTTGGGTTGTTCTATCGGCAAATTAAACTGCTCATAAGCTACCACGTGGTTGGTCGGAACCAATTGGGCGGCTTGTTTCTGAATGACTTCGAAATTAACAAAATATTCTGCCCCCGATTTTGCTTTTATGGCATCAACAGGAATGTAAACTTCGGCAGATTGTTGCGGTTGCAGCGATACGGGAAGCGTTCCTTCCGAAACTTTTTTGCCGTTTTCGCTCATTTCATATCGGAACAGATAATTATCGGTATTGGAAAAATATTGACGATTAATGACTCGAAAAATTCCTTTCGGTAAATCCACCGCTTCAATGGCGAAGTTTTGGTGCACGTATTTCACTTCGGCAATCGATGGATGAGGCGTGCGGTCGGGATTTACGAGACCGTTGCAGAGGAAGTTTCCGTCGCTGGGCATATCCTTGTCGCCGTAATCGCCACCGTATTTCCAAAAATGACGTCCGTTTTCGTCCACGGCATCCATGCCCTGGTCAGCCCAATCCCAAATGTATCCGCCTTGCAGGTTGGGATATTTGTAGATGGCTTGCCATTGCAGGTCTAAGTTTCCGTTGGAGTTGCCCATCGCGTGCGAATATTCCGAAGGAATAACCGGACGGTCGCTCCCTTTCGAACCGATTTCTTCCAGCCACGCCGCACTCGGATATTGCGGCACGTACATATCGGTATTCGCGTCCCATAAGGCGCGTTCGTAGTTTACGGGGCGGTTCATAAAGTGGCGTTCCCGGTCTTTCAGGAATTTGTAGGTGTGTAAGAAGTTGATTCCGTTTCCGGCTTCGTTTCCGAGCGACCAGATAGCCACAGACGGATGGTTTTTGTTGCGTTCGAACATGTTCACCGTCCTGTCCATGTGTGCCTGTTCCCATTCGGGATGTTTGGCAAGCGAGCGTTCGCCGTAGTACATTCCGTGTGATTCGATATTGGCTTCGTCGTACACGTACAAGCCGTATTGGCTGCACAATTCGTAGAAACGGCGTTGCTGAGGGTAGTGCGAGAGGCGTACGGTGTTGATGTTGTTTTGTTTCATCAGCGCGAAGTCTTTCATCATCACCTCTTTCGTAACGTAATGTCCCGTGGCAGGGTTGGTCTCGTGGATATTTACGCCTTTGAGTTTGATGGGTTGCCCGTTCACCAGGAATAACCGGTCGGTTCTCTCACCGGTTTTTACGGCTTTGATTTCAAAGCGTCGGAAACCGACAGGGTAGGGGACTACTTCGCTCGAAGTCCGGTCGTCTTTCTTAACAGTTATTAATAGCTTATATAGATTTGGTTGTTCCGATGTCCAGGTGGCTACATTAGGTAATGACTCTGCCTTGAACGACACGGTATTTTCGCCATTTCCCTGAACACTGATCGATTTTGTTCCCGATGCAACTGCCTTGTCTGAGGCATCCAGTAACTCATAAGAAACCTCTGCATACGAAGCTCCTTGCGCGTAGTTGCTGACGGTGGTTTCCAACTCGAAGATGCCGTTCTTATAGGTGTCGTCGAGGGTGGATTTCACGCGGAAATCGCGTAGCGATGTTTTGGGTTGCGACCAGAGGTAAACGTCGCGTTCGATTCCGCTGATGCGCCAGAAGTCTTGGCATTCGAGGTAGGAGCCGGTGCTCCAGCGGAATATTTTCAATACGAGGGAGTTTTTTCCGGGTTTCAGGTATTTG
>JBGZFC010000093.1:0-18043 GCA_041846575.1 Bacteroidota bacterium | reverse complement strand
TCAAAATATGACCAATCGATTTTGTCTGCCGGCAGAACGAGTTCGTGGTTCATGTCGATAAAATCTTTCAGCATCAGGCGAAACAAATCGCGCTGTCCTTTTTCCGGTAATTTTCCTAACATAATTTGCAGTGTTTTAGCACATAAAGGTACAAAATGTTGCAGATATATACAACTTTTTATGGAATTATTTTATTGAATTCCAGTTGTATAAAGGTATTTTAAGGGGAGACTAAATATCACTTTCTGTAATAGAACCTCCATAAGTCCGTCGGGTGTATATGAACAATATGTGGTACAAAGCGTAATGCCATTTTACAAAAGAGACTGCTTTCAAATTGAAAACAGTCTCTTTGATAATATTCCAATATTTTGTTTTTAACCTTCCACAATATTTGGTTTTTCCAATCCCAAATTTTTCTTTTTGTCCACAGCTTTCAGTACAACACCTAAAATCAACGCTATAAAACCCAAGAAAGCCAACATAATTAATGGATTGGTGTAGTTATAGGAAGTAGCAGCTGTTTCGGGCGACATAGTACCCTCTTCAACCGCTTTTACAACATCGGGATTAGAGGCATACAAAATCTTACCAATCAGCAATGGGAACAGCCACAAACCGATGTTTTGAATCCAGAAAATCAGAGCGTAAGCCGAACCGATAACTTTGCTGTCCACCAATTTGGGAACAGATGGCCACAACGATGCCGGAACCAATGAGAAAGAAGAACCTAATACCAAGATAGTTACAAATGCAACAATAACTCCTCCAACATTGTTTCCTTTGAACATCGGAAGGATAAATGCAAATGTTAAGTGGCATATAATCAACAATATTGAACCAAGCATTAGCATAGATGCTGCTTTTCCTTTGTGATCTACAAATTTACCTAAAATAGGAGTGATACCTACTGCCAACAATGGGAACACGGCAAAGATAGATTCAGCCGATTGACGTTTGTATGCCATATAGCAGAATACAAGTAATAAGCCAATTGCTACCAAAAGCAACGCTGTTTGCTTGGGTTTGGACTTACTGAAATTGCTCATAAAAGCAGCCACCGCAACTATCAACATAACCACATATTGCAAAATCGCAACGGTATTGGATGCCCAGAACGAGCTTTCCGTAAGTTCGGTAAATGTAAGGTTACATTGTAACATATTTACGGCATACTTTTGGAATGGGAAAATAGCAGAATAATACAATACGCATAACAAAGCCACTAACCAAAAGCCACTGCTCGAAAGGATTTTGCCCAAGTCTTTGATTCGGAACGGGTCGTCTTTTTCTTCGGCTTCACCTGTTTGTGCATCCAATTTTTTGTCCATAAAGAAATATACTATGAACATAATCAATGCAATCATCAGCAGAACAACACCGAAAGCTACCGAACGGGAAACATCTATAGCTCCGCCCCATTTTGCAAAAACGGGCGAAAAAATCATACACGTTGCCACACCCAAGCGAGCCAATGCCATCTCGGAACCCATAGCCAAAGCCATTTCTTTCCCTTTGAACCATTTAACGATACCTCGCGAAACAGTGATACCCGCCATTTCTACTCCACAGCCGAATACCATGAAACCAACAGAAGCAAATTTGGCAGAAGCCGGCATACCTCTGTAAAAAGGAGAAACGCCTAATTCATCAAATCCGGGAATGTAATTTAGATTATTGGTAAACCATGTTTCTAATCCTGAACCCACAAATGAATCCGTAACAGCATACCAATTAATAAATGCTCCAATAAGCATGACAACTCCTGACAACAATGCCGTAAAGCGTACTCCCATTTTGTCGAGGATAATACCCGCAAAAATGAGAAAGAAAATAAATACATTCAAGAAAGTTTCAGAACCGGCATACGTACCAAAAGCTGTAGAATCCCAACCGCGGGTAGATTCTAACAAATCCTTAATAGGCGAAAGTATATCCATAAAGATATACGAACAGAACATCGCAAATGCCAATAAAAGAAGTGCTGTCCATCTGGCACTGGCGGAATCTCGTAGTGTAGTTTTAATTTTTTCAGTCATTATATATTATTTTATAGTTATAATATGCAAATGTAGTTAATTAAATTAAATCTTCGTGTAAATTACGAACGATTTAAAAATGATACTGTTTTCTGAATCTCCTTATACATCACAATGTCATCCTCAACAAAAGGAACCTCTTTTCTGAATTCAGACAGGTATTGCTCAATAATGGGCGATGATTTCAAAGGACGACGAAATTCTAATGCTTGTGCTGCATTCATCAGCTCAATTGCAAAAATCATATCAAGATTATCGTTGATTTTCGACAGTTTAATTGCAGCCGTCGCTCCCATACTCACGTGGTCTTCTTGTCCGTTGCTCGATACGATAGAGTCGCTCGCTGCCGAGTGGCAGTACATTTTGTTTTGACTAACCAACGATGCTGCCGCATATTGTGGTATCATATAACCTGAATTCAAACCGGGGTTGGCTACCAGAAACTCGGGCAAACCTCTTTTGCCGAGAATAAGTTGAGCTGTGCGTCGTTCCGAAATATTTCCCAATTCTGCCATAGCGATAGATAGAAAATCGTAAACCAATGCAAGCGGCTGTCCGTGGAAGTTTCCTCCGGAAAGCACTTCGTCATCATCGGGGAAAACGGTTGGGTTGTCGGTAACAGAATTTATCTCTGTAAGAAGTACCGATTTCACGTATGCAATAGTATCTTTTGTTGCTCCGTGTACTTGTGGAACGCAACGGAAAGAATATGGGTCTTGCACATGTTTTTTATCTTGCACGATAATTTCGCTTCCTTTCAGATATTTGCGTATATTTTGAGCGGTTTCCAACTGTCCGATATGTGGACGAATTGTGTGCAATTTTTCATCGAACGGCGATAATATTCCGTCGTAAGCATCGATTGATATTGCAGCGATAAAATCGGCTCTTTCAGAGATTTTTTCGGCTCGTAAAAGTTGCCAAACACCATTTGACGACATAAATTGTGTTCCGTTTAGCAGAGCCAATCCCTCTTTGCTCATCAACCTAATAGGTTGCCAGTTAAACTCTTTCAGAACATCTACAGCATCATGTTTTTCTCCTTTGTAGCGAACTTCTCCTTCTCCGATAAGCGGAAGGAACAGGTTTGCCAAAGGTGCCAGGTCGCCTGATGCTCCGAGTGAACCCTTTTCATACACTATCGGCAAAACATCGTTATTATAAAAATCGATAATACGTTGAACTGTTTGCACTTGTACACCGCTATATCCGAGCGAAAGTGCATGAGCTTTTAAAAGAAGCATCAGTTTCACTACTTCCGGCTCTATCTCGTTACCCACACTACATGCATGCGACTTTACAAGATTTTCCTGCAAAGTAGTCAAGTCTTCAGACGAGATAGTTCTGTCGCACAACGAACCAAAACCTGTGGTAACACCGTAAATTGGTTTGTCGTGATTTTTGGTTTTGCTATCTAAATAATCGCGACACTTTTGTATTCGCTCTTTAGCCTCGTCAGATAACTCAAGTTTTATTTTCTCTTTGATGATACGTTCTATATCTTCAAACGTAATATCATCTTTTCCAATATGATATATATTTTCCATAACTCAAACTTAATATAAAAAGTATCGGGTTATAAATAAAATGGAGTTATATCCCGATTACCCTTATTTTGATTTTATAGTTGTGTGCTTACCCAATCGGTTATCTCTTTCTCTTTCGCAATAGTCTCTCTCTCGATGCGGTTGCACTTTTCAGCCATCTCTTTTACAAAATCGGCATCTTTTAGCCCGCCCAAGTTGATACGAACATTTAGCAACGCACCCAAAACAGCTGTACGACAAGTCATCATTGCTACGCAACCGTCTGTAATTGCATTTTTATTGCCTTTACGAGTTGTTTCGGCTATAAAACCTAACATTTCGAAAGCACGTTCGGCTATTTCCATCGGCACTAAAGATGCAACTTTTGTAGCTTCTTGAATTTTTTCGCTTCGGATAGCTTTTTCCTCATCACTATCTTTTGGCAATTTAAATGCGTTCATAACCAAGTTATATGCATCACTGTCTCTGTCGATATCATTCAAGAAATGAGTGCGATAAGTTTCAAATTTTTGCATATACTCTTTCATCAAATCTTCTACTTCAACATAGTTTTTTCTGCCTATTGTAAGACCTGCCAACATTTGAGCCAATGAAGATGCAATTGCACCGTTTAAAGCTGATACACTACCACCACCCGGAACAGGTTCGTTCGATGATGTTTGTTCTAAAAATTGTTTTAATGATAAATCTTGTAATTTCATATTAAATAGTTAAATGTGAAAAACTAAAAACCAATAGTTTTAGCATTTAGTTTTTCGATGTTTATTACTTATTTTTTATTTTTATATCTATTTTTTGATGTTTTAATTGTCGCTACAAGCATTTTAAATAATTCATCGCAATTACGTTTTAAGCTATTGGTTTTCAACAACTATTTTGCCGTTTTTAATAACCGTATCCACAATATTCATACCCACGTGATAGGGCAAGAACTTGTACGACGGAAATTGCAACAACACAAAATCGCCCTGTTTGCCGATGTCGATACTTCCGATTTTATCGGCTCTGCCAACAGCAGCCGCACCGTTTATAGTGAAGGCGGTAACTGCCTCTTCGGGCGACATTTTCATATAGATACATGCCAACGCGAAAAGCAACGGAGCCGATGCCGAAAACGAACTTCCCGGATTCAAATCGGTTGCAAGAGCCACGATGCAGTCCGAATCAATCATCGTACGTGCTCGAGCAAACTCTTCTCGAAGAGAGAAAGCCGTTAACGGAAGGATAGTAGAAACTACACCCGCTTTTGCCATGGCGTTAATTCCCTCGTCCGATGCTTGCAACAGATGGTCGGCAGAAAGACAACAAAGTTCGGCAGCCAATTCGGCACCGCCAAACTGTACGATTTCGTCAGCGTGAATTTTCAATTTAAAACCATGTTCACGAGCGGCTTGCAAATATCGACGTGACTGTTCAATAGTAAACACATTCTTTTCGCAGAAGATATCGGCACATTCAGCCAATTTTTCTTGTGCCACAGCAGGCATTACTTCGTTGATATTGTAATCGAGGAATTCGTCTTCCCTGCCCTTCCATTCGGCAGGTGTTGCATGTGCTCCCATAAAAGTGGATACGATATCCATCGGGTGTTCATTGTTTAGGCGACGCATCACGCGCAACTGTTTCAGTTCGGTCTCCTTATCGAGTCCGTAACCGCTTTTGCCCTCCACGGTAGTTATGCCGAGCTTCATCATGGCATCTAAACGCATCTTTCCGGATGCAAAAAGTTCATCTTCCGATGCCTCACGCGTAGCTCTTGTTGTGTTTACAATTCCGCCGCCACGATTCATAATATCCATATAGCTGTCGCCTCGCATCCGCCACGAAAATTCCTCTTCGCGATAACCGCCAAATACAAAATGTGTGTGCGAATCTACAAATCCGGGAAGTAATGCTTTACCTTCGGCAGAAATAACTGTGTAATCGGATTCGTTTACGGGAATAGCTTCTCCTTGTTTTAGCACGTGCGATATAATACCATCGGTAACGATAACCGTTCCGTTTTCAATCACATGCATGTTGTTCATTTCTTTGCCGCGTTTTCCGGCAAATCCGCTGCAAGTAACTACTTGCGAAGCGTTTTTTATAATCAGGTTGTTCATATACTTTCATTTACGATTTCGGATTTACGATTTTAATAGAATTGCTTATTGTTCTTTAACTTTATTCTACAAAAATAAGATAATAAGGTATTGTTATGTGTGCCTATTATTGCTAACTAAGTTCTAATTGAAATAAATAAGGTTTTTAATTATAGCTTTAATCCTTGATTTTTGTAATAATAAAACCTTAATAGAGTAAAAATACAATACAATCATAATATTATCAACTTATTTATTTTATCAATTAAATATAAAAATCATTACATCCAAGTTCATGTTAAAAAACCTATCTACACCTACTCTTATTACCCTAAAAAATAGATTCTAAAACCTTCGCATTTACTTTAAAATCTCTCTTTAGTAATTTGTAATTCTTAATTTCTTAATTCTTAATTCTTAATTTTCCTCTTCCACTCCCTATATCCCAGTATCGCCAACACAAGAAAAACGGTATATTGTACACTCGTGAAATACAATCCTTGAGACAGGTAGATGGGCACGGAAACCGCATCTCCGATAATCCAAAACATCCAATTTTCGACTTTCTTTACCGCCATCAGTACGGTTGCCACTAAAAAAAATGCAGTATTAAACGAATCCACATACGGTACATACGATTGCAGATAGCCGGCATCGCTCTGATTTACCTGACGTAAAATATAGAGAACTATGAAGTAAATTATCACTATAAAAATCCATGATAACCAATTATGTTTCTTTGTGTTGCCTGTAATTTTTAGTCGCTCATTGTTCTCGTTTTTTCTCGACCACATAAACCATCCGTACGTGTTCGACAGAAAATAGATAGCATTAATTCCCGCGTTGGCATATAGCCGTGCTTCCATACAAATATAGACATAAATAAGCACGTTGGCAATCCCGACAGGAAAAACCAGTATGTTTTCCTTTCGGGCATACCAAACGCTGATTATACCGAGCAATGCGGCAAATAGTTCGAGATAATTCATCTTATTATTGTAAAAACCGTATCAAAAGAATAACTGCTAATTTTTTGTCATTGCCTAAGAGGTTGTTTAAACTTTTACAAATAAATTATACAGTATTGTGGTTTTCTTTCGATACAGTCTCTACTGTTATTCCATAATTCTTGATTCGAGAATTTGTTCCGCTTTGAAGTTTTCGATACCCAAATAGTATTCGGCACAATCAATCAATGCCATCATAGGCACCAACCCGATAACTTCGCTTCCCACGATGGACACACCGTAACGTTGAGCTTCCATACGCACCATTTCGTGAGCACGATATACCGCAGTTTTGGTGTAATCGGTCAAGTTCATGGATACTTGCACAATACCGCGTTCTTTGAGTTCTACGCCCATTCCTTTGCAGAAACGCAATCCACCACCTATAAAACGTACTTTTTTTGCAATGGCATCGGCAATAGACAGGTCATTGGTATTCAAATTCACGTTGTAAGCTACCAACGGCATGCGTGCACCTATAGCTACCGTTCCGGCAGTGGGGTGTTGTGTATCAGGACCAAAGTCGGGTTTCCATTCAGGTTGTTTTATTTTTTCGCCCATACCTTCAAACTCGCCTTTACGGATAGCCGCCAAGTTTTCGCGATGAGGAGCAGAAGCCGATTTTTCATAAAGGAAAACAGGAAAATTGTAACGTTCGCCCACTTCTTTTGCCACTTCTTTTGAAAGAGCAACAGCTTCCTCTGTCGTAACTCCTTTGATGGGAATAAACGGTACTACGTCCACCGCACCCATACGCGGATGCTGTCCTTGATGTTGAGTCATATCGATAAGCTCAACCGCTTTGCCGATAGCTTCAATAACGGCTGCTTTCAATGCTTCGGGTTCGCCTACTACGGTTACTACCGAACGGTTGTGGTCTTCGTCGCTGCTGTAATCGAGCAGTTTGACATCGTTTTTGCCACGAAAGCAATCTACAATTTTTTCAATTTTTTGTTTGTCGCGTCCTTCACTGAAATTGGGAACGCATTCTACGATTTTGTTCATAATGGTTTTCTGTTATTTTTTTTTGTAAATTATAGTATCTATTTAAATAAAAACTCTCCTACGTTGATTATTTCTTTTTGGTCAGTCAATCGAACAACCGTTTCTTTTTTCTGTTGAGAGGGTTTGCCGAAATCGGTAAAAAACTCAATGCGCAAACTCACGGGAAACAACTGCTTCTGAGACCTTGTACCGTAATAATTGACTTCTATTACGTAATTACCTTTTACTGCCTTTTTCAGCATAAACTCTTCCGGTCCGTAACCTCCTGTGATATCATTGGATATTTTTCCACCCAGATAAGTCAATTGATTGTTGTAATAACATTTCTCTTTTTTCGGGTCGGTTACCCATAAATCCATATCGGAATTATCCGTATCCCATGTTAATATAACACGAATATCAACCGGCTCATTTTTAATCAATTTGGGATTCACAAACGAAATATCTACGCCTTTATGTGTGTTTGCAATACTGTTTATCTCGTTCATCGCAATAAGCTGTATGCCCGTGAAACGTCCGTCCCAAGAATTGGAAACTACTTCATAAAGCATTTTTATTGCCTCATCAAAAAGGTTGTTTTGCGCTAAAGCCAAGCCTAAATCACGATACGACTGCGGCTCTTCTTCGCGTATTTTCAATACTTTTCGGTAGATAAATACAGCCTCTCCGGAAAAACCGTATTGAGTAAGTTTTTGTCCCAATATACGTAGCACCTGCGCCTCTTCGAGGTTTAGCTCTGCCAAATTCGAAATAATCAGCAACGCCGCGTCTTTCTTGCCTTTCTTGAAAAAATAATCGGCGGCATCTACATAAAATGCGGGCATTTCACCATATTCGTCCTTCATTTTCTGATAGGTTTCATACGACTTTTCGGCATCGGTGTATTCCAGAACTTTCAGATAGGGTGTTTCCGGACTCCATTCGTTAAGTTGAATCTGTATCGATGAGGTTTGTGGTACATTTTTTTCAAAAACTTCATCTTTTTGCAAATCGGAGCTAAAGGCACGCTCATCTGTGGCTACACCAAGCACAGAAGCCTCTTCTGCCATATACTCAACAGGCGGAGACGGTACTATTTCTTCTTCACGAGAGAAAGATGCCACCCTTTTTGAATGAGTCGCTTTGCTTATTACAGGAAATTTAGTTTTCCACCATTTGGTTTGCTTTTCCGAAAGTTCGATCACCTCTTTAATTATCTGTTCTTTTTCTTTCTCTTTCTGTTTTTTTGCCTCTTTTTCGTCTGCATCCTGTTTTTTAAGTATTGAGAAATAGAGTTCCTTCCACTCGGTCGGCGGAACAATTTTATATTGCACGTAATCCTCCAATCTCTCCAAAACGATAAGCGATGTTCCGGCGGTTACAATACCAAATGCTTTTCCAATTGCATCAATCTCGGCTTGTGGTTTGCCTTTCGACTGCCATTGTGCAATTTTCTTTTCTGCCCAAACACGCCGAAGCAAAGCAAACTTTTTCTCATCGTTTTCTGTCTCTTTTTTTATTACAAGCGTCTGTTTCCGAGACGTTTGATTATCGTATCCAAACGAAAGTTCGAGTTCTGCCGATTCACTCAACAACTCTCCCGATAAAGTGAAATTTGCATCGGAAACAATAGTATTCGTACCTGGAAATAAATTGGATACCTTTCCCGAAATCACTTTTACATCAATTAGTTTATAGGGGGAGTGTAATATTTCGGTTGCTGATTTCTCGGCTTCCTGACGTGTCAAATCAATTAAAATTCCACTGGTCGAAAAAGCCAGATATTTGAGCTTATCGGTGTTGGCTATTGCATTTGAATTGATGATATAAACTGGCTTCTTAATATTTTGAGCCAGTTTTGCAAAATCACGTTCTTCATTGCCGAAATTGAAAATACCATCGGTGAAAATAAGGTATTCGTCAGCCTCTGCCGGAAACGACATAGCTTGCAGGCTGGTAGCTCCGTCGTAAATCACTTTTTCGAGACGTGAATGCAAGGAACTCCAATTGCCGTCTTTCAGAAGAAACGACTCTGTCGGTAAAGAGTGAATATGAAATACATTCAGTTGTATCTCCGCATTTTTCACTTGACTGAAATAGGAATCAAGCAATCGTATTTCTTTTTCGATACTGCATTTTCGTCTCGAATTGGAAGCATCCCACAAAATCACAATCTTTTTTGGCAATGTTTTGAGATTGGACGCTCTGTTTTGTAGCATCAGATGACCGTAAAAATAAGTTTGTTCGGCTTGCGAAGCTACAACTACTTGCGGTTTTTCCTCTTTGGGAAAAAGTAACACGATATTCTCTTTCAACGTAAAATCGGTCTTGCTCATCTCAGAGATGTACGAATTCCTCCAATTCTTAAAAGGGATATTGAGTGAATTTTCCGTATCTACCTCTACAAAACGTGAAACAATTTCGGCTTTGAGCGTAAATTTGTCCACCTTGGTTTCCCCTTTAATCGGCAGAAAATAGAAATCTTTACCATCTTTTTCGTACAATTCCTGTTCAAAGGCTATCAGCACACGACGCGTTCCTTTGGCCGGCATAGGATAAACCCTTGCTTTGAAGTTATTGCCTTCTGTTTTTTCGAGCAATCCGGGATCTACATTGCGTCTGACGATATTTTCGAACGCTTTGCGTCCTTGCGTCTTATCGACCACTACTCCTTCTCTCAGTTTACCGTCGATATCGAGTGCAAACCGCGAAACTTGTTGTCCGTCGCCCAACGGGAACTCAAATTCGCCCTCCATCACACGGTCGTTCGGATTGTAGAAAACCATATCCATAGTGGTAACAGCCGTACGTCCCAACACATAGATGTCGAGATGCAATTCTTGTAATACCATCGGATTAGCATTCGCTTCATGTATAATTTTCATTTTCGGAATTACGTTCTGAGCCGATACAGTCAGCGATATTGCAAACAACGACATGGTTATTACCTTTTTCAAGTTCATAATGATTTCTATTTATTATCTATACGAATCCATAGTTGGATTAATTATAAAAGAATATCATAATTAATTAATAAATAAGCAGATACGTTTATTCATATTTATCAGGTTGTTTTCTTATTAATTAATGCTTCAACTTCTTTCTTTAAGATTGACAAATGATTCATTACAATACTCCACAAAATATCGGGCAACAGCGAATTGTAATAGTGAATTATATGCTTTTTCGCATCAATAAATTTACGAGAATTTGTAATAGTTATGCTCTCGTCCGCTTGAAGTATCCGACTAACAGATTCTCCGATAATCTGGATATTTCGCTCTATTGCACGTCTTAATACTAAGTTATTTAAAAACTCATCATAAGTTTTGGGAACATCATTAAAAAAAGCATCAATTTCATTAATTGCGATTTGGATGTCTTCCAGATAATTGTTTACATACTTTTTATCCATAAATTAATTGTTTAGAATTATTAATATTATTTTTTAAATATAAATTGCGAATAAGTTGCTCTCCCATAAGATCAACTTTTCTATTAAAAATGTATTCCAATGAATACTTAAAATCGAAGTAGGTTATAAAAATATCACTAATTGCCTCCCTGTCAAAATCGGCAATTAAATCGATATCGCTCTCATCATTAAATCGGTCGGTCAATACCGAGCCAAATGCGAATAATTTCCGCACATGATATTTGCAACACAATTCGGCTATCTGATTTTGGTATGGTTCGAAATAGTTCATAACTTGCTTTTATGTAAATAATAAGTCTTCAAGTTTATGAGTTCCAAGCTCAATACTCGAAACTCATAACTCTAAACTTTATATATATTATTTCAATAAATTTTTAATCAAATCTTTATCCACCAAATACGGTTCAGTAATATGATATCCGTCGGCATGAGTTTGATTAAACTCTTTCACGGTACTCATAGCATTTTCGTTGCGTGCCCATGAACGACGAGCTACGCCGCCCATCACATCCCAAAGCATGGCAGAACGAAGAATGTTGTCCACTCGTTCGCTACCGTCGCACACCATTCCGAAACCGCCGTTTATCGATTTTCCGATACCTACTCCGCCACCGTTGTGCAGAGCGATAAGGCTCATTCCTCGCGCGGCATTTCCGGCGTAGCATTGCACCGCCATATCTGCCATCACGTTGCTTCCGTCTTTAATATTGGCAGTTTCGCGGAAAGGCGAATCGGTACCGCTCACATCGTGGTGGTCACGTCCAAGCATAATGGGTCCAACCTCGCCGTTACGAACCATTTCGTTGAATTTCAACGCAATATTCATACGTCCGAGTGCGTCTTGATATAAAATTCGGGCTTGTGTACCTACAACCAATTGGTTTTTCTCGGCATCGCGAATCCAAATCCAGTTGTCCATATCTTGTCCGCGACGGTTGGGGTTGATGCAATCCATAGCGGCTTTGTCGGTTTTTATTAAGTCTTCGTGTTTTCCGCTCAAACATACCCAACGGAAAGGACCGTAACCGTAGTCGAACAATTCGGGTCCCATAATATCTTCCACATACGACGGGAAAATAAAACCGTCTTTATCATCGATTCCGTTTTTCGAAATCTCTTTCACTCCGGCATCGTAAACCGCTTTCATAAACGAGTTTCCGTAATCGAAGAAGTAGGTGCCTTTGGCTACAAGTTTTTTTATTACATTGAAATGACGAGTCAACGACTCATCTACCAATTTATGGAACTTTTCACGGTCTTCTTTCAGTAATCGGGTACGCTCTTCAAAGGAAATTCCGGCAGGGCAATATCCGCCTGTGTATGGTTCGTGGCAAGAAGTTTGGTCGCTCAATAACTCTATATGTATATTGTTTTCATAAGCAAATTCCAATAAATCGACGATATTTCCGTGATAAGCAATTGATAACGGCTCTTTGCGTGCCATTGCATTTTGTGCCCAATCGAAAGCTTGTTGCTTGTCGGCAGTTATTTTGTGTACCCATCCTTGCGAGTGTCGGGTTTCGATACGTGAATAATCCACTTCGGCAACAATCGATGCCGCACCGGCAATATCAGCCGCTTTGGGTTGAGCGCCACTCATTCCGCCAAGTCCTGACGAAACAAACAGATGTCCCCTCAAATCTCCATCTTGCGGAACTCCCAACTTCATACGTCCGGCATTCAGGAGCGTGTTGAATGTTCCGTGTACAATTCCTTGCGGACCGATATACATCCATCCTCCGGCTGTCATCTGTCCGTAATTTGCAACGCCCATTTGTGCCGCAATTTCCCAGTCGTGCAGATTGTCGAATTGTCCAATCATCATCGAATTAGTTATAATTACACGCGGTGCATCGGGTTTTGATTTGAAGAGTCCGAGCGGGTGTCCGCTTTCCACAACGAGAGTCTGGTCTTGTGTCAGCTCTTCCAGATATTTCATTATCAGTCTATACTGCATCCAGTTTTGACACACTTGTCCGGTTTCGCCATAAGTTACCAACTCGTAAGGATAAAGAGCTATGTCGAAACACAAGTTATTGTCAATCATCACTTGAAAGGCTTTTCCTTCCACGCATTTACCTTTATATTCGTCAATCGGTTTGGCTTTTAAATCGCCTTCAGGACGATAACGGTAACCATATATTTTACCCCTTGTTTTCAGCTCTTCCAAAAATTCGGGAGCCAATTTTTTATGTAACTCTGAGGGAATGTAACGTAACGCATTTTTTAACGCTATTTCTGTTTGTGCGGGCGATAATCTGAAACCGCGGTCGGGTGCACGACGGATGCCTTCTTGAAACTCAGGGTAGTCGGGCAACTGTGTTGATAGGGTTATCTTCATCTTTTTTTGAGAAAAAAATAATTAGAATTGTTAAACCATGGCGTGAAAATTTAAAGAAAAATCACTTGTAAATTACACGTCGATATTTTGGCTGTAAAATTAAGGAAAATCGGGCATAAAAACAAGATTATCCAAATATTTAGTAAAAAAATCAATTATTATTTTTGCATTATTATTTTATAATTATTATCTTTGCGTAATAGAGGAAATTAATACCAAAAGCAGTTATGACAAAAATAATCAACCCATTTATTACAAGTGACTACGTATCGTCTAAATATTTCTGTAATCGAGAGGAAGAGAGTAACCTTCTTATCAACGAGATTACAAACGGCAATAACGTAGCACTTATTTCGGCACGAAGAATGGGAAAAACAGGGCTTATTATGCACTGTTTCGATAAAAAAGAGATAAAGAGTAATTTCAACCTGTTTTTTATAGATATTTATGCCACAGCTTCGTTGCGAGATCTTGTTTTTGTATTGAGCAAAGAGATAGTTGAGCGACTGAAACCCGCAGGCAAAAAAGCTATAGAAGCATTTTGTACAACGGTAAAATCGATTCAACCCGGAATATCATTTGATGTAACGGGTGTTCCCTCATTCAATTTGAAATTGGGTGATATTAACTCGGAAGAGACCACCTTGGAGGAGATTTTCACCTATCTCAATCAATCGGAAAAACCATCTATTGTGGCTATCGACGAATTTCAGCAAATCAGTCATTATCCCGAAAAAAACGTTGAAGCTCTATTACGGACACATATTCAACACTGCAATAACGCGAGATTTATTTTCGCCGGAAGTCAACGCCACATTATGGATAAGATGTTCACCGGCGCATCGCAACCTTTCTGCCAAAGTGTTTCAATTCAAAACTTAAACAGTATTGATATAGATGATTACGCTAAATTCGCAATCAATCACTTCAATGAAAGTGATAAGAAAATATCGCCCGAAATTATACAGATTGTTTACAATCGATTTGACGGAATAACGTGGTATGTTCAAAAACTTTTGAATTCACTTTTTGCAATGACATCCGTTGGCGACGAATGCACCTCGAACATGGTTGACGAAGCAATAGAAAACAATGTGGAGTCTTACAAATACACCTATTCCGAAATACTTTTCCGATTGCCTGCCAAACAAAAGGAAGTCCTTATCGCAATAGCTAAAGAAGGTGATGCGAAAGCAATAACATCGGCGAAGTTTATTAAGAAACATAGTTTGTCCTCATCAAGCTCTGTCCAATCGGCTTTGCGAGGATTGCTCGAAAAAGATTTTATTAAACATGAGAAAGGCTCTTACCGGGTGTATGACAAATTTCTTGCTATTTGGTTAAACGAAAATTATTAAAAACATGAATTATAAAATAGAAATCTGTGCCAATTCAGTTCAAAGTTGCGTAGAGGCACAAAAAGGTGGAGCTTATCGTGTAGAACTTTGCGCCGGAATTCCCGAAGGTGGCACTACCCCATCCTACGGTGATATTGCAGTGGCAAGAGAGCTGCTGAAAGAAACAAAACTAAACGTGATTATCCGTCCGCGTGGCGGCGATTTTTTATATTCCGAATTGGAACATAAAACAATGCTCAAAGATATAGAGATATGTCGTAAATTGTATGTTGACGGAATAGTTATCGGCTGCCTCACGTCCGAAGGTAATGTGGATATGCACCGATGCAAGGAGTTAGTTGAAGCTGCGGGTAAAATGAGCGTAACTTTTCATCGGGCGTTCGATATGTGCCGCGACCCGTACGAAAGTTTGGAAAAAATTATATCTTTGGGGTGTAAAATCGTTCTTACTTCGGGACAACAGCCTAAAGCCGAGCAAGGTATTCCATTAATTAAAAAATTGGTAGAACAATCTGCAAACCGAATTGTAATAATGCCGGGAAGCGGTGTAAACGCCGGAAATATTGCTAAAATAGCAATCGAAACAGGGGCTGTACAGTTTCATCTTTCGGCACGTAAATCGCATGAGAGTAAAATGAAATACAGAAATCCCGATTTAAAAATGGGCGGAACAAATATCGTGATTGATGAGTATGCTCAAGACATTACATGTTCCGAAACAATAAAAGATACAATCAAACAACTATATAAAGAATAACATTAATTTATATAAATCAATATGAAGAAAATCAATTTATTAATCCTATCTGCAATTGCATTATTGTTGGGCGCATGTGCTTCTGGAAGTAAGGAAACCCAAACTGCAAATTACAATGTTGTACCACTTCCGTCGGAAATTACAATGTCGGAAGGCGAACCTTTTATTCTCACATCGGCTACAAAAATCGTTTTCCCCGACGGAAACGAAAAGATGCAACGCAACGCGGAGTTTTTAGCCGAATATTTGGAAATTTCAACAGGAAGAAGACCCGCTATTACATCGGCTACATCCGATAAAAACGCGATTGTTCTTGCTCTCGGTTTAGAAAATGAAAATACCGAAGCATATCAAATTACGGTAAACGAAAACTTGATTACAATTACCGGAGTTACCGAATCGGGCGTCTTCTACGGAATTCAAACCTTGCGAAAATCAACTCCCATAGGCGAAAACTTGCAGGTTAAGTATGCACCGGCAACTATTAACGATGCTCCCCGTTTCACGTACAGGGGCATGCACTTAGATGTTGCACGCCACTTTCAACCGGTAGATTATATCAAAAGATACATCGATTTATTGGCAATACACAATATCAACAAATTTCATTGGCACTTAACGGAAGACCAAGGTTGGCGTATCGAAATAAAAAAATATCCGAAACTTACAGAAATCGGCTCCGTACGTAAAGAGACTGTAATCGGTAAAAACACAGGCGAATATGACGGTACACCCCACAGTGGGTTTTACACACAAGAAGAGATTAAAGAGATTGTGAAATATGCCGAAGAGCGTTATATTACCGTTATTCCCGAAATAGATATGCCGGGGCACATGTTGGCAGCATTGGCTGCTTATCCCGAATTGGGTTGCACGGGCGGACCGTATGAAGTGGAAAAAACTTGGGGCGTTTTCGACGATATTCTTTGTGCAGGACAAGAAGAGACTTTTCAATTTGTGGAAGACGTGCTTACGGAAGTCATAGAGCTTTTTCCGTCGGAATATATCCATATCGGTGGCGACGAAGCTCCCAAAGTGCGTTGGGAAGAGTGTCCTCGTTGTCAAGCCAAAATAAAAGAGTTAGGATTGAAAGATGGCAGTAAACACAAAAAAGAGTTTTATCTGCAAAGCTACTTTACAGAACGTGTCGAGAAATTCTTAAACGACCACGGAAGAAAACTTATCGGTTGGGACGAAATTTTGGAAGGTCAGCTTGCTCCTAACGCTACAGTTATGTCGTGGCGAGGAATGGGTGGCGGAATTGAAGCGGCTAAAATGGGACACGATGTAATTATGACTCCCACAACCTATTGCTATTTCGATTATTATCAAACAACCGATACCGAAAATGAACCTTATTCTATTGGCGGATATGTTCCGGTAGAGTTGGTTTACAACTTCGAGCCTGTTCCTGCTGAACTTACCGAAAAACAGAAAAAACATATTTTAGGACCTCAAGCCAATTTGTGGACAGAATATATTAAAGAGTCGAGCCATGTGGAGTATATGACTTTACCACGCTTATCTGCAATGTGTGAAGTACAATGGACACAACCCGAAAAGAAAAATTATAAAGATTTCCTTACTCGCTTACCACAACTATTGGCGTTGTACGACAAGTTAGGCTATAAATACGCGACACACATTTTTGACATTCAGGCTAATTTGACTCCCAATTTCGAGACAAACAGTCTTAATGTTGAGTTTTCTACAATAGATAACGCAGATGTATATTACACTTTGGACGGCACAGAACCGACTGCCGTATCTACCCGCTACGAAGGTATGTTTTCTATAAACGAAAATACAGAACTAAAAGCAATCGCTATCAGAGAAAACGGAATAAACAGCAAACTGTTTTCAGAAAAAATACGAGTAAATAAAGCTACATTCAAACCTATTACATCAACAAGCATTTCTGACCCTAAGTACACATACGGCGGTGTAGATATGTTGGTTGACGGTCTGTATGGCAACAGTATAAACTACAGGACGGGGCGTTGGATTGGTTTTGGTGGTAGTAACTTGGAAGCGGTTATCGATATGCTCGAACCTACAAAGATTACCTCTGCCGAAATTCGCAACTGCGTACTTACAGGCGATTGGATTTTTGATACTTCGGAAATAACTATCGCTGTTTCAGACGATAGCAAAACCTTTACAACAATCAAAACCGAAAATATATCCGATGCGAATACCGGTCATTGGCAAGAAATCGTAACACATTCGCTAATATTTGAACCTGTTACGGCACGTTATTACAAAATTATAGTGAAGCCCGCCGAAATGCCCGAATGGCATCCGGGTAAAGGAAAGAAAGCATATATTTTTGTTGATGAGATTGTACTGAATTAAATAGTCGCCCCTTAAAATACCTTTATGCAACTGAAATTCAATAAAATAATTCCTCAAAAAGTTGTATATATCTGCAACATTTTGTACCTTTATGTGCTAAAACACTGCAAATTATGTTAGGAAAATTACCGGAAAAAG
>JBGZFC010000092.1:0-20302 GCA_041846575.1 Bacteroidota bacterium | reverse complement strand
TCGCAGCATCCATAACTTTTTAATGAACCTCATCGCCGCTTTGGGGGCTTATTGTTTTTTTGACAAGAAACCGGCTATCCGCTTTGAGAGAACATACGAAGAACAGCAATTAGCCCTGTTCTTCTAAATCTGTTTTTTTTCGTTTTTTCCTATAAGTCCGTCATGCATTTTAACGGATAGAGGCTCTTTGACTAATTTCAATGAGATAATCGGATACCCTTTAAACAGGACTCAGGTTATTAGAAATATAATCCGCAAATTAAATGGAATTTGCGGATTATTGTCTGAATATACAGATTAGCTAAACCATTTCACATAAGCAAAGTCCATTCTGTGTGGTAAGTCAGAATTTTTAGGGAATACACGCAAGGAGTATTGGTGAGTTCCGGGGTTCTTGATTGCCTTTTTGGTTTGGAAATAGAGTTTAGAACCGTCGGTTTTTACCAAATCAAATTCGTAAGACTCGATAAAAGTAGTTTTATTGACTACCGAATCGTAATCTACTAAAACACACTCTACTCCCAAATCGGCAATCATATCTTTTTTGTCAATTATAACTTCACCATAAACAGTAGAATTACCATTGTCAATATCGACATCTTGTACAGGAGCGAAACTCACTTTCAGTATCTCCATATTTTCCCATTTTGCAGCGGTATCGGCTTTCCAATCAACAATTCTGTGAGCCTTGGCAAAATTGTTGGCTTTCAACGCTTTTGAGCGAGATGCGAGCTTATTGTAGAATCTGTCAAAATAGTCATCCATCATTCGTTTAGTTGTGTAATGAGGAGCTATTTCCGACATCGATTTTTTAATAAACTGCACCCATTGATGCGAGTATCCGTTGCTATTGCGAGCAAAATAGAGGGGAATTATCTCCTGTTCAAGAGTTGCATAAATGGTTGATGCATCTAACTCATCCTGAAAGTTCTGGTCTTCGTATGTGCGTTGGTCTGTCAAAGCCCATCCTCCACCTTCAACATAACCTTCATACCACCAACCATCTAACACGGAAAAATTTAATACACCGTTCATTAGTGCTTTTTCGCCCGATGTACCGGATGCTTCTTGTTTGCGTGTTGGAGTATTTAGCCAAACATCTACACCGGAGATTAATCGTTTTGCCAATTGCATATCATAGTTTTCAAGAAAGATTATTTTTCCTAAAAACTCGGGACGACGTGATATTTCTACAATATTTTTTATCAATGCCTGACCACCGCCGTCTGCAGGGTGTGCCTTACCTGCAAAAATAAACTGTACCGGGTGTTCCGGATTATTCAGGATGCGACTCAATCTGTCTAAATCTGAAAAGAGCAGATGTGCACGTTTATAAGTTGCAAAACGACGTGAGAAGCCAATTATCAGAGCATTTGGATTGATTTCGTCAAGCATGGTAATAATTCTTGAAGGGTCTGCCTGATTTTTCAACCATCCGTCAGTAAACTCTTTTCGGATATAGTTAACCAGTTTTTCTTTCAGAAGCATTCGTAAACCCCAAATCTTATCGTCACTGATATCATAGATTTTTTTCCAAATATCGGTGTTCGATTGGTCGCTATAGAAATTTTCGTCGAAATTCTTTTCAAACAGAATTTTGGTTGCCGATGTTGCCCATGTTGGCAAATGCACACCGTTTGTTACATAACTCACGTGCAACTCTTCAGGGAAATATCCTTTCCATAGCGGTTGAAACATCACTTGCGAAACATCGCCGTGCAGTTTACTCACACCATTGGCTTCTTGCGCTGTATTTAATGCAAATACGCTCATAGAGAAACGTTCGTTTGAGCCTGGATTTTCTCTTCCCATATCCATAAATTGCGGCCAAGAGATTCCCATTTGAGACGTGAGCAACTCCATATATTTCCTTATTAACTCTTCGTCGAAGTAGTCGTGTCCTGCCGGAACCGGTGTATGTACCGTGTATAATGACGATGCTCTTACTATCTCTAAAGCTACGTCAAACGACAGATTATGCTCTGTCATATATTCTTTTAATCTGTATGCATTGATGAAAGCTGCGTGCCCTTCATTCATGTGATACACATCTTTTTTTATCTTCAGTTTTTCCAGTAAGAGCATACCTCCTACACCAAGCAGATACTCCTGTTTCATTCGGTTTTCCCAATCGCCTCCGTACAGTTGATGCGTGATAGAACGGTCGTACTCGGCGTTAAGTTCCAAATCTGTATCCATCAGATAAAGATTGATTCTACCAACCGATACACACCAAACATTGGAATACAACACTCGGTCGAGAAATGGGATTTCGAGAATCATAGGAGTATTGTTCTCGTTCATCACCTGTGTAATAGGCAAACTGCCAAAGTTCTGTGCTTCGTAATTTGCTATTTGATCGCCATCTCTTGAAAGAGTTTGAGTAAAATATCCGTATCTGTAAAGAAGACCGACAGCTGTCATATCGACTCTACTGTCGCTGGCTTCTTTCAGATAATCGCCTGCCAAAATTCCCAATCCGCCTGAATATATTTTCAGAACTACGCTTAGTCCATACTCCATACTAAAATATGCTATACTTGGACGGTTTTGGTCGTATGGCACTTTAATATAGTTTTTAAACTTATTGTACACCGTGTTTATCCTGTCCATCAACTCTTCATCGTTGAGAACCTGCTCAACTTTCTCAGCTCGAAGATTCTGCAGAAACAGAACCGGATTTTTCCCGCTTCTACTAAACTCTTTTTTATCTATCAGGTCAAAAAGATCTTTTGCTTCTCCGTTCCATGTCCACCAAAGATTGTTAGCAATCTCTTCCAACGGTTTTAATAAATCGGGTAATCTCGAATGGACATATACATCACGCCACACGGGCGAATTTGAATAGCTCGGTTTGATAATCATTTTCTTTAAATATATTAATTAATAGTTTTTTTCTCTTTGTAAAAATATAAAATCACTTATATAGATATAAACAATTTTGTTTTAAATATTATACGGTCTCGACAGTCGGATAAATGAATTATGCAGTGCTACACAATATGCTTGTTGATAATATGTTATAAAGTGTTTCCAATCGGCTTTGTTCGATAGTTTCACTGTCTTTTTCTTCAACTCGGCAATTTGTTTGTTACTTTTGAACGAAAAATCGTAAATAGTAGCAGCTATTTCTTCCGCAACTTCACTGCTATTGGTGTCGTTTCTGAATATAACCTGAACGCCATCGTCAATACTCATCTCTTTCTTTCTATTTTTCTTAGCCCACACTCCAAACCCCGATAAACTTGTGGTAATGGTAGGTATGGAAAATGCCACGCTTTCATGTGGCGTGTAACCCCAAGGTTCGTAATATGACGGAAAAACAGAAATATCCAATCCGATTAACAGTTCATAATAACTCATATTGAAAACTCCGTCATCACCATTGAGATAAGAGGGCACAAAGATAATCTTTACTCTCTTGTTTTCCTTATTGCTAAAACCCAAATGTTTTACATGCTGCAACACCTTGTCGTGCTGTGGCTCGTGCATCTCGTGTGTGGTAAATATAGCTTGATTGTTAATATCTTTTTCCGTTTTATTGCCGGTTGAAACTTCGGTAAACTCTTCGTTTGGTCCTTTTATCCACGCAGGAATCATTATCAGAGCAACTATATCTTTCGAAAGTTGCGGCATATTGTTGAGATATGCCATAGCTTCTATAAACACATCCAAACCTTTGTTTTTGTATTCGTACCGTCCGCTTATCCCTACAAGTAACGCATCCGAATCAATTTGATAACCTAGTATTCTCTCGCTTACTTCGATTAATTTTTCACGAGCCTTTGTTTGCGCTTTGCAATAGTCGCTCCCTTTTGGTATAAATCCTTTTTCAAATCCGTTGGGTGTAATTACATCAGGTTGTATTTGCAGAAACTGTTTACACTCTTGCGCGGTAATATCGCTCACGGTAGTAAAACAATCGGCATTTTTCGCAGCTTGTTTTTCCACAGAGTGTTTGGCAACCATATTCAGCTCCCGAGCCATCTGATCGCCATTATAACTTGTCAGATTGTTATATAGCGGAAGATTATTTCCGGCTATTGAGCGACCCATACTCGTGGCATGTGTTGTGAAAACCGTCGCTATTTTGGGTGCATTTTTTTTCAGATATAGAACACCCATTCCCATTTGCCACTCATTAAAATGAGCAATAACATTATATGGCTCTAAATTATTGAATCGATAAAAACTTTCAATCACAACACCCGATGCATAGGCAAACATACAAGAGTCGTGATAATCGCCGTACGCCAACATGGAATCAACTTTGAAGTCGTGCCACATTTGCGTGTATATTTCATTTTTTATATCAAAAAATCGTTGAAAATCAACCAAAAATACAATCGGATTGCCCGGTATTTCCCACCTGCCTATTCGCACTTGCACATTTTTAACACTGGATATATATTCTCTCCACGGCGCAAAGAGCTGTTTATCTTCAATAAAATAGGGGTTACCTTCATCTTTAAAAACATCCGGTCCCACAAAAAATAGATTGTCTTTATATAATTTATGCAACGAATTAGCCTTAGTAGATAACACGGTGTAAATACCACCCACTTTGTTGCATACTTCCCAACTTGTTTCAAAAATATAATCAGGCATATGATTCCTGTCAATGACCATAAAAAATAAATTTTTCTAACGGGAGCAAAGATAAGAATTTGACACGACTTTTTTTGCAAAAAAATCTAAAATATAACTAATTACAGACTCAAAAAACATACCTTTGCATCCGTAAAAATGACATCAGATATTTCACACTTATTACAGATTGCGAATAAGCATCCCAATGTTGCTGCCACCAATCGTTTGCTGAATGAGGTAAAAGTTATTTCGGTAAGGGGGTTACATGGCTCATCGCGTTCGCTTTTTGTATCAGCATTATATAAAAAACGACCTCAAATCTATCTGTTTATTCTGAATGAAGTTGATTCGGCAGGATACTTTTATCACGACTTAACCCAGATTCTGGGAACAGTTGATGTTCTGTTTTTTCCATCCGCTTATAAGCGTGCCGCGAAATACGGGCAGATAGACTCGGCTAACGAGATATTGAGAACCGAAACCCTGACTCGTCTGCAAAACAACAAAGAGCCGCTGATTGTAGTAACTCATCCCGAAGCCATAGCCGAAAAAACTGTCTCACAAGACAGGCTTATAGAGAATACATTGCAAATTTCTGTCGGAGAAAAAGTTGATTCTATTTCTGTGTCTGAAATACTTGATTCTTACAACTTCCAATATGTTGATTATGTATATGAACCGGGACAGTATGCAACAAGAGGCAGTATTCTGGACGTATTTTCATTCTCGAATGAATTTCCTTATCGTATCGATTTTTTTGGAGATGAAGTGGAAAGTATCAGAAGTTTTGAAGTAGATACACAACTTTCGAAACAGAACTACTCTTCTGTCTCCATTGTTCCCGAATTTCGTTCGCAAGATTCAAAAGATAGTACCATTTTCGACATGCTTCCCGATAATGCAATTATTGGCGTTGAAGATATGCGTTGGGTTGAGAGCCGAATAGAGAACGTTTATAACGACGAGCCTATTATCAATCTTGACCGAATAGAAACAGTAGAGGCAAAATTGTTGTCAAAAGAAGAATTTTTAAAAACATTGGCACGATTTAAACAGATTAGTTTCGATACAAGTCATTTGAATACACCCGATGCCACGTTGCAATTCGACACTTCACCACAACCCCTTTTTCATAAAAATTTCGACCTGATAACCGAATCTTTAAAAGATTTTCTCGAACAAAATTACACTATTTTTATTCTGAGTGACAGCGAAAAACAGCAACAACGTTTAAAAGCAATTATTGAAGACAGAAACAGCAATATTCCATTCACGCCTATAAACAAAACTCTTCACGAGGGTTTTGCTGACCACTCACTTAAAATATGCTGTTTTACAGACCATCAGATTTTTGACCGTTTTCACAAATACAGCCTGAAATCGCAACAAGCGAGGTCGGGCAAAATAGCGATGACGCTCAAAGAGATAAATCAACTTCAACAAGGCGATTATGTTGTGCATTTAGATCATGGAATTGGTCAATTTGCGGGGTTGGTTCGTCTGCGCATCGGGGAAACCATCCAAGAGGTTATCAAACTGACATATCTTAATAACGATGCCGTTTTTGTTTCTATACACTCTCTGCATAAAATTTCAAAATACAAAAGCAAAGAGGGTAATATTCCACAGTTGAATAAAATCGGCTCGGGAGCGTGGGAAAGGACAAAAGAGAGGACAAAATCGAAAATAAAAGATATAGCTCGCGATTTGATAAAATTGTATGCCGAGCGACAAAACGAAAAGGGATTTGCCTTTTCAAAAGACACATATCTGCAAACCGAGTTGGAAGCATCATTCAAATATGAAGATACTCCCGACCAACTAAAGGCTACACAAAATATCAAAAACGACATGGAGAGCAGCAAACCCATGGACAGACTTGTTTGTGGCGATGTGGGTTTCGGAAAAACAGAAGTGGCAATAAGAGCCGCTTTCAAAGCAGCTACAGACGGAAAACAGACGGCAGTACTCGTTCCGACGACAATCCTCGCCACACAGCATTTTCACACGTTTAAGGACAGATTAGCAAACTTTCCCGTTAAAGTTGATTATCTGAGTAGAGCGAGAACCCCAAAAGAGCAAAAACAGATATTGAACAACCTAAAAGAGGGGAATATCGACATATTGGTTGGGACTCACCGATTGGTGGGAAAAGATGTTGAGTTTAAAGATTTGGGATTGCTGATTATCGACGAAGAGCAAAAATTCGGCGTATCGACCAAAGAGAAACTAAAACAGATGAGAACCAATGTCGATACACTCACAATGACCGCTACCCCTATTCCACGAACGTTGCAGTTTTCGATAATGGGGGCACGAGACTTGTCCTCTATCAATACCCCTCCGCCAAATCGTCATCCGGTACAAACCGAAGTGCATACATTTGATATTGAGCTTATCCGCGAAGCCATAGAGTTCGAGACAAACCGCAATGGGCAGGTTTTTATAGTGAACAATCGCATCCAAAATATTTACGAATTGGAGGCTCTCATAAAAAGAGAGATGCCCGATATTAAAATTGCGGTAGGACACGGTCAGATGGATCCTGCAAAATTGGAAAAGGTTATATCTGACTTTATCGACCACGAACAAGATGTACTTATCGCAACCACCATTATCGAATCGGGAATAGATATGCCAAACGTGAACACGATTATAGTGATAAATGCCCATAACTTCGGATTGAGCGATCTGCATCAACTTCGCGGAAGAGTAGGACGAAGCAACAGAAGAGCGTTTTGCTACCTGTTGTCTCCCCCGTTATATACTCTCAGCAACGATTCGCGACGACGACTGCAAGCCATTGAAAATTTTGCCGACCTGGGAAGCGGAATACATATTGCCATGCAGGATTTGGATATACGAGGAGCAGGTAATTTGCTCGGTGCCGAACAGAGCGGTTTTATCGCCGACTTGGGTTACGAAGCTTACCAAAAAATATTGGAAGAGGCTGTACAAGAACTTAGAAAAGAGGAGTTTTCCGACATATATCTGCTACAACAAGCAGAAAAGGCAGACAGAGATGAAGTTTTTGTAAATGATGTTCCGGTCGAAAGCGATTTAGAACTGATGTTTCCTGTTGAGTATATTCCAAATGATTCTGAGAGAGTGGCGATTTATCGTGAGTTGGATAATATGGAAACGGAAACGGAGATTTTAGAGTTCACAAAACGTCTTGAAGACCGTTTCGGCAAGATTCCCAAACAGGGTAAGGAGTTAATTCGTATAGTCAGACTTCGCAGACTTGCAAAAACTCTCGGGTTCGAAAAAATTATGCTCAAAACCGGAAATATGTCTCTAATTCTTTTGTCTGATGCCGAATCGTACTATTACCAATCGAAACAGTTTGGCAAACTATTGCAATTTATTCAGTCAAATGTAGCTGTTTGTCAGTTGAAAGAGTCGGGGAAAAGACGCTCTGTTGTTATTAAAGGAGTGGAAACGGTAGAAACGGCTTGTTATATTTTGGAAGAGATTAAGAATACGGAGCCGGAAATGATGTAATTGATTTATTGTCGGATGACCGATGTCGGATGTCGGTGTCAAATCTGAAATATTCTTGTCATTTAGAGTCACCACCAAATAAATTTGGAATGAATAAAGAGTATATGACGTTATAACTCGTATCGTTAACATAGTGATAAATCTTTTTCTTAGATACATTTGTTTCAAGCAGAGAGCGCAAAGAAATATCGCTAAGTTCGCAAAGGTCCCATATCGGAAGTAATTACATAAACAAACTTGCCACCTTAGACAAGAAGCTGTTAGATTTTATTTTGAGTTTCGAATTTTCAATTAAATCTAAATGACACAGCAACAATTCGCCCGATTTCTCATCGCGTAGATGTAATGCATTGCCCTGACAATATTTATAAGATTTGCACGATGCACATTTACCTGTTTTTGTCCATCGCCTGTCACGCATTATCTGATAACGACTGTTCCATACATCCCAAAAATCGTCTTTATAGATATTTCCCTGAATATAGTCGCCACGCAAAGTAGGACAAGCACTTATATCTCCGTTAGCCAGCACCGAACCGATATTTATTCCGGCTCTGCAAAAAAAAGGAGTATCGCGTACCTCCATCTCATATTTGCCTAAATACCCTTCGCATCCGTATGAGATATCAATTCTGTTTTCCCGACGAGCCTCTTTTATAAATTCCATCAATTCAACAAATTGATTCCTTGACAGATAAAGCAATTCATTACTTTGAGCACGCCCTTTCGGGAAAATAGTAAATAACCTCCATTTTTTTACATCTAAATTGATAAGTAATTCTTTTAGATGGTTCAGTTCGCCGAGATTTTTTTGATGTACACAAGTAACCACATCAGAAACCAATCCCGGTGTGAACGAAACTCTCGAAATAGCATTCAAAGCTCTAAGCCACGAACCTTTTTTCCCCCTAAACCACTCGTGAGTCTCTTCCTTATATCCGTCCAAACTAACAGTTATGGAACGCATTCCTGATTGTAAAAGAGAATCGAGGCGTTTCTGCGACAAACCCCAACCGTTGGTTACCAATCCCCACGGATAGCCCATTTCGTACATTGCCAAGCCACATTCCTCAATATCGGAACGCATCAGCGGCTCTCCTCCGGAAAGTACTATCATGATTTTTCGGGGATTTACGTGAGATGAGAGATTTTTGAGAACTTTTAAAAAATCGTCCTTAGGCATATCGGGAGTGGCAGAATCAATACTACAATCGCTTCCGCAATGCAAACAATTAAAGTCGCAACGCAATGTGCACTCCCAGAAGAGATAAGAGAGTTCGTGCACTCGCGATTGTAAATAGCGATGTCTGCGATATAAACTGAGTATTGTTTTATTTGACAATTTCATACTGCCTAATTCTGTTTATTCCATATCTCTAACAGGAGGCACTCCATACATAACAATAACTTCATCGTCAAATCGGTTTCGCGGAACGCGAATGGTATCTTGTAAGTCTTTCGTTTCCTTCTTGAACTCCGTCCGTTTTTGATTTTTAGGTATATAATTTTTACGTGCACAACCTGTCAATGCCAAAACAGACATAATTGCGGCAATAATAAATTTATCGTAGTAAATTAATATTTTTCTTTTCATATACCCTTCCTTGTTTAAATGCGAACTCAACACACACTGTCGATTATCGACACAAAACTATACAAATCAGCAACCTTGGTTTTTCGCTCTCAAACCTAATCTTAGGATAAGTCTCTTTTTTGTTAGACGAGAAAATATGATAATTGTTGCATCTAAGAGTGTGAAAAAATCTAAAATATATTATGTGTGATAATTAGTGTCTCTCTGGCGAAACCTTTCAAGTGGGATTAACTTACAATTCGGTAAACAAGTTTAGCTGTAAACGAGTAAAACATATTGCCAAACCATCAACTCGTCCCCCGAAACACGAGAAATACGACTTCTAACAACTAATCGCCATGTCTATCTGCAAACCCGAAAATCGCTCCCTCATAATTCACATCGGAACGGGCTAAAAATCACTACTTCTAGTGATTGACTCAAAAGGTATAATTGTTTTTCTTTGCAAAAAAATAAATAACAAGATTTAAACAGCAAATTATGAGAATTTTATTTACCTATCTGTTTATACTTTACAGCATTGCATCATTCTCTGCCAACTTAGGCAAACAAGCTAAAGGCAATGAGAAAGATTCATTAAAAGTGTATTATTTAGACGAAGTGGTAATTAACACTTCAGTAAAAGAGACAAACGATTTAAGAAATATGCCTACAGCAATATCGGTATTGTCACCGAAACAGTTGTCAAACAGTCAGGTAGAATCGTTGCCATCTTTAAGTGCAATGATTCCCAACTTTTTTGTTCCGTCGTATGGTTCACGGGTTTCAACACCTATCTATATCAGGGGTATCGGTACACGGTTAGGTTCGCAAACCGTGAGTATGTATGTTGACAACGTGCCGAGCTTCAACCCTTCGGCATTCGATTTCGAATTCCAAGACATACAAAGAGTTGAGGTTATGCGAGGAGCACAAGGTACGCTTTACGGCAGAAATGCTATCGGCGGAATTGTAAATGTTTATACGCTCTCGCCATTATCTTACCAAGGCACAAACGTAGCTGTAAGCGGAGGAAATTACGGACAGCTTACTGCAAAAGCTGCCACATACAACAAGCTTAGTGATAACATTGGATTCTCGATAAACGGATACTTCAAAAAAGATGACGGTTATTTTATCAATAACTTTACCGGAAAGAATGCTGATGCGTCACAAAATGGCGGCGGTAGAGTAAAACTTGAGTGGCAAATAAATCCTGTATTGCAAGCTCTTCTGTTTTCTCATTACGACTATGTTTCACAAGGAGCGTTTCCATACATGCACGAAGACTCTACTGCCGTAAACTTAAACGAGCCATCGTCTTACGACAGACTTCTACTCACAAACGGACTATCGTTGCGCTATATTGGAAATAAATTCAGCGTGAACAGCACTACCGGATACCAATTCCTGAAAGATGATATGAAAATGGACCAGGACTATTCGCCGCTATCTATTTTCTCTATTCGTCAGCAACAGAAACAACACTCAATAAGTCAGGAGATAACCATTAAATCGGAGAACAATAAAAGGTATCGTTGGGTTGTAGGAGCATTCGGGTTTTACGATAATAGAAATATCAACACACCCGTTACGATAAAAAAAGACGGCACTCCTTTTATCCTTCATCGCTTGGCTGCTTTGCAACAGATGTTTCCGCAAATGCCGGAGATTACACTCAAAAATGAGGAGATAGGGATGCCCGGCAAGTATAAAAAACCCACGTATGGTGCAGCTCTGTTTCAACAATCATCAATAAATAACCTGTTCGGAGTTGAGGGCTTATCTACAACTTTCGGGTTGAGATTAGACTACGAACACGCCCAAATAGGCTACAATACGGCTACAGAAGGCGTAACTATGGTTGTAAAACCTCAAATGCCACCAAATGTACCACCGGTGCAGATTGATGTGCCTGCCGACACAACTCTTTTAGGAAGTTTCAAAAAACATTTTGTGGAATTGCTCCCAAAATTTGCGATAAGATACCAACCTATCGAAACTGCATTTGTATATATCTCGGCATCAAAAGGATATAAAACAGGCGGATATAACGAACAGGCTTTCTCTCAAATTTTGCGTGATGCGATGCAAAAATCGTTGATGAGCAAAATTCCGGAAGGCGTTATCCCCGATGGCATTATGCACGGCATGCCGTCAGGACAAGATTTGACATTAGAAGAACAACTATCGTACGAGCCTGAAAAAAGCTGGACGTTTGAACTTGGCGGACGATGCGAGATGTTTAACCGAAAACTATCTGCCACATTTGCACTGTTCTATACCAATGTAAATAACATTCAGATTATCAAGCTACTTGAGGAAGGCACTGCAGGCAGAATAGTAACCAATGCCGGAAAATCGGCAAGCAAAGGAGCTGAGTTGAGCTTGAGATACACGCCATCCAATAACTTTACCCTTTTTGGAGAATACGGATTTGCAGATGCCAGATTCAAAAATTATGAAGTGTCCGACTCTATAAACTATTCAGGCAACTATATCCCTTTTGCACCGCAACACACGCTAAGTGTCGGAGCTACTTATCTACATAATTTTATAAGAAATGCCTTTATAGACAGAATAGTAGCAAGCGTGCAATACTCGGGAGCCGGAAAGATTTACTGGACAGAGGAAAACGATGTTTTCCAACCGTTTTATGCTCTTACAAACGCCTCTATCTCTATTGAGAAAGGCGATTTCGGATTGGAATTTTGGGGTAAAAACATCTTCAACACGAAGTACAACTCTTTCTTTTTCAAAGCATCAAATATGGGAGGGAAAACAAATGCATTTGTACAAAGAGGTTATCCGGCACGTATTGGAGTAACTCTTCGTTACTCCTTCAACAGATAATTACAATTGAACTGTTCCGTTAAAAATAAGAACACCGACAACTATCGCTCCTGCGAATAGAACAACTATAAAAGCCCATTCCCAGCGTTTGGGCTTCTCTTTTTTCTCATACTTTGCTTTCAGAAAAAGCAATGCACCAACGGCATAAAGAATAACCGACAATAACAGATATTTCAACCCTACGGCATAAATCACGTATGCCGAATATATCGTTCCCAAAACGGAGATTATTCTTGCATAAAAAGTCTCCTTTTTATCTGTAAATGAAACTTTTACAGCATAAATTGACGAAAGTAAATATGGAATTAACACCATTGCCGTACCGATTGTAATTACTGCAAGATAAGTTTCGTTGAACGCAGGCGATAAAATGGAGATAAGAAAAGTTTGAGTAAAAAATTGTGTCAATAACAAGGCATTAACAGGTGTCGTTTTTTTATTGACTTTCGCCAATACTTTTGGAGCAACACCATCTAACGCCACGGCATAAATGGTCTCGGAAGAAAGCATAAGCCACGACAAACTTGCTCCCAAAACCGAAATCATAATGCCTACCTTCACAATAATTGAACCGGTAGCTCCTATCATAGTTTTTCCAAGCACAAGCGAAATGGGCGTATCGGATGCGGCAAGCTCTTTCGCGGGAACTGTAGCCATCGAAATAAAAGTAACGAGCACATAAATCGCCAAAACAGAAAATACCGAAACAATAATAGCTTTACGTACAGTTTGCTGACTTTTTGCCCTGCCCGACAGCACCGCCGCTGCTTCTATTCCGACAAAACACCACAAAACCACCGCCATTGCATCTTTTATCTGCAACAAAGGAGTTGTAGAGTTTCCGCTTACGGCAAGTTTCGTTTGCCAATCGGGGACATTGAATATATCTTTATCAATCAGAGTAATACCCCAAAAAATAACCAAAACAATAGGCACAAGTTTGGCAACGGTAACAATAAAATTGAGAATTGCCCCTTCACGAACACCTAACAAGAGAATCAGAAAATAGAACCATAAAACTGCCGAACCCAAAATAAAGCAGGTTAATGGCGAAAGAGCATACTCGCCCAACAAATCGTTAAGCGTTTTGAAGAAAAGCACCAAATAGCTAACATTGCCCAACCACCCTACCGACCAATATCCCCAAGCGGAATTAAAACCCATGTAATCGCCAAATCCGTCGCGAGCATAAGCGAAAATACCGCTTTTCAATTCCGGTTTTTTGTCTGACAAATATACAAAAACCAAAGCAAGCATCAATACACCCAATCCTCCGATTAGCCAAGTAATTAATGTCCCTTGCGGGTTTGCAACATTAATAAGGTCTTTGGGCGAATTAAAGATACCCGAACCAATCATTGAGCCTATCGATACGAATACCAACAGCCAAAGTCCCAGCTTTTTATTTTCTCTTTCCATTTAAAAAATCCACAATAGAATAATAACAACAATTAACGACGGCAACATATTCATTATTCGTATTCTCTTTATTTCCAAGATATTAATACCCAAACCAATCAACAGAATACCTCCAACGCTTGTCAAACCTAATATTATATCTTCTGTAAGAAACGAACCGGCAAACATTGCCAACATCGTGAGCAAACCTTGAAAAACAAAAAAGAGCAAAGCCGAAAATGCTACACCAACACCTAATGCCGAAGCCAAAAGAATGGATGAAAAAAAAGTCCATCAAAGATTTTGTGAACAGCAGATCGGGAGAACCTCCGGTACCTTCCTGAATTACACCTACAATTGTCATAGAGCCTACACAAAACAGAAGAAAAGCCGTAATCAATCCTTCCGAAAAATTTTCACCGCCGACACGAAACTTCTTTTTCAGATACGCACTCATACGTTCGCCACCACTCTCTAAGTTCATCCATTCTCCTGATAACGAACCGATTGCCAAACTACTTACAACGATAAGAATCTCTTTCATCTGCACCGCCATAGAGATACCAATGGCAAGCGTAAAAAGTCCGATAGCTTGAAAATATATGGTAGTAACACGTTCGGGCATACGCTTTTTCAGTAGAAGTCCTATTATGCCGCCACCGATTACCGCTGCTGTATTTACAACTGTTCCAATCATAAATGTTTTAAGGGGTTGTCTCAAAAGCCCAACATTAGTTCGTTTTTGTCATTGCCTAAGGGCGATTCTGCGAATTCTGAACGAAGAGAAGAATCTATCTTGCTGTTAGCTTTTGTAAGAAATATTATAAAAATGTCTTAAGTCTTAGCTCTTGTGTCTTGCATCTAAAAAAAACAGATACCTCATTCCGCTAAAAGCTCCATTCAGCATGACAACATAGTGATGTGCTTTACTTTTGAGACAACCCCGCAAAAATACCACTTTTTTGTAACATTCTATAAAATTTTTATCACTTTGTTTCTAGGAGAACAGACCGTAAATTAAAGTATTAAATGCAAAATATTGTATCATTTGTCAATAATAATTATTACTTTTGTTGTATCAGAAACTAAAAATTATTAGCTAACATGGTTAATTTACAAACATCTTTTGCCGGATTGGTATTGAAAAATCCCCTGATTGCTGGGAGTAGCGGACTCACAAACTCTTTGAACAAAATTAAAGAACTGGAGAAAGTCGGAGTAGGTGCCGTTGTATTGAAATCGCTTTTTGAAGAACAGATTGAAAATCATTCGGAAAAATTGTCACAAATCTCCGACTATCCCGAAGCCAACGACTATATAAATGCTTATATAGAGATGAATCATGTCGAAAAATATCTCGATCTGATACGTGATGCCAAACGAGAGTGTTCTATACCCATAATTGCAAGTATCAACTGCTACAAACAAGCACGTTGGACTGATTTTGCCAAAAGCATACAAAAAGCGGGAGCTGATGCAATAGAATTGAATCTGTTTATTCTTAACACTGGAGAGCTGAGCGATACATACCTGGAAGACAACTATATAAGTATTGTTCGCGATATGAAAAAAACGGTTGATATTCCCATAATCGTTAAGATGGCGAAAAATATCAGTAATTTGCCCGGTCTGATAAGCAAATTAAAATCGTTGGGAGCCGACGCAATAGTGCTTTTCAATCGTTTTTATCAACTTGATATTGACATTAATAAAATGGAGCTGACCGCGGGACCGACATTTAGCTCTCCCGCCGATTTCAGCGACACTATGCGTTGGACAGCAATCGTAAGCGGAAAAGTTCCAAACGTGGATATTGCCTGCTCATACGGTGTTCATTCTTGGGAAGATGTGGTAAAAGGCATTTTGTCGGGAGCAGGAACAATCCAGTTGTGTAGTGTGCTTTACGAACAGGGAGTTAATGTTGTTGGCAATATGCTGACTTGTCTTGAGGAGTGGATGACACAAAACAACTACAAAAATCTGTCAGATTTTAAAGGTAAGCTAAACTATGCAAATTTGTCAGACCCGTCGTTGTATGAACGTGTTCAGTTTATGAAATATTTCTCAAACTATTCGCAATAGAATAACTATAAAAAACATTTTTCGTTTGATGAATATTCAACAGCTTGAATATATAATAGCAGTAGATAAGCACAGACACTTTTCAAAAGCAGCCGAAGCAACATTTGTTACTCAGCCCACTTTGAGTATGATGATTCAAAAGCTGGAAGAAGAGCTTGACGTGAAAATCTTTGACAGAACGCAGCTCCCGATAGTCCCAACCGAAATTGGCAGGCGTATTATCGATCAGGCTCGTGTAACAATGGAGCATGTACACCAAATAAAAGAGATTGTAAATGAGGAGAGAGGTATTATAAAAGGTATCTTCCGATTGGGAATTATTCCTACTGTGGCACCGTATCTGTTGCCGAAACTTATGGAGGTGCACTCAAACTCTAAAAGCGATATACGTATTTCCATTCAAGAATTGACTACGGAGCAGATAATAGAATCTCTTGCCGACAACTCTCTTCACGGAGCAATTTTGGCAACGCCGTTGGGCGAAAGCGAAATAAAAGAGTATCCGCTTTATTACGAGCAGTTTTACGCCTATGTGTCGCCTCTCGAAAAAGCGTTGTATGCCCAAACGTCAATAGAAAAAAACGATTTGAATAAGGTAAAGCTATGGATGCTTGATGAAGTGCACTGTTTTCGTACTCAAATTATGCACTTGTGCGAACAAAAAAGATTGAGAGCATCTTCTTTGCCATTCTCTTTTGAGGCGGGCAGTATTAGTACGTTGATAAATATCGTAGATAGAAACGAAGGGGTTACGATAATACCCGAAATGGCAATTTCAACTCTAAGCGAAAAACAGAAGAAAAATGTTCGACCTTTTAAAAATGCTACACCCGTACGCGAAATAAGCCTGATTACACGAAAAGATTATCTGCGCGAACGACTTGTCAATATTATTATAAATGAGATTTTATCCGTTATCCCGGATTCGTTAAAAGATAACGCAATGAGGAAGTATGTAGTACCGTTGTAACAATAAGAAAACAAAAAACTGTCTCAAAAGCTCTATCTGCTATCTGTTTGATGCCGATTGTGATGCTCTTGAGACAGTTTTTTTGTCTAATTTATCTAAAACATCAGTTTCACACTACCATAAACACTTCGAGGAGTTACCGGACCGTAAACATACGATGAAGCACGTCCTGCTCCAGTGTCGAAATCATTTTGAAATGCATTGAAAATGTTTTGCACTCCTAAACCTACCTGCATAGTAGATGAATCTAAAATAGGAATGTCGTATGACACTTTGGCATGCAATTCAAAAAATGATGATACTTTTTCAATTTTATTTATCGGAGAATAACTGTCTCCCGGTTTTACCAATTCGCTCTCTCCTGCTTCGTGAGGAATAAGCATTTTCCCGGTGTAATTACCCGAAAGGATAGTAGATAATCTCTTTTTAGGATTCCATGTCGCAACGAAATATCCGTATGTATTCGGGGTACGCATAAATTCACGATACTCTTCCACATCATCTATCGGTTGACGCGCTTCGTCGTACAAACTCTTTTGAAAAGTAATTCCTGTTTGAAGATCGAATGTTCTTCCGTATGCAAATCGTCCTTCCAGATTTATACCATATACTTTGGCTCCGGATGAGTTGTAAACAATCTTATATTGAATATCTCCTATGTTCTCGCCGTCTTTTGTATCAAAAGCGTGGTCAAGTTTCGTGTAAAAACCTTCTGTCAACAGATTGAACTGTGCTTTACCCACAGTATGATAAAAATCGATTGAACCGCTTATACTTCTCGAACGCTCTTCTCTCAGATTGGCATCCAAAAGGCGAACAAGTCTGGCACCGCCTGCAATATCAACGTGTAAATCTTCATCAAAATATTGTGGAGCACGAAATCCTTCGCTGTACGAAATTCGCATATTTATCTTTCCATTCGGATTGAAACGTATATTTACGCGAGGACTAAAGATTGGAGATTTTACAAGAGAGTGTTTATCCAAACGTCCTCCAGCTAAGAAACTCCAATGCTCGTTTTTCCACTCATTTTGCAGGAAGGCACTGTAAGTATGGGTCTGTTGTGTGATGTTGTCGGTTCTGTATCCGCTTATATCGTTCAAAGAGTTATTTGAATATTCTATACCCGAAGTGAGTTCGGCAGGCATAAACAATAGCCGGTCAAAAAGTCGAGTGTATTGACCGCCAACTTGATAAACCAACTCTTTTGAGCGTCCGAAAGAAGATAAACGCGAGTTGACATAATCTATCTGTTGATTGGTATGATTTATGTCATCTTCCGTTGGATTGACAGTAACAACCGTGTCTATTTCCGATATTGGAAATCCGGCTCCATAATAACTTTTTCTGAGTGTATGTTGTGCAGATACATATAGATTTAGTCTGTTTTTCATATCTAATGTATTCGTCGTGAAGTTGGCACTACCACCGTTTATGTAATGTTCCAGTTGCTCGGCAACAAATGCTTGAAACGGTTGCAGTTTTAGATTATCTCCACCTCGTCTGAATTCATGCATATTGTGATACTCTAATGTGAGTTTCGAATACAGTCCGGTTTTAACAAATGAACGGAATCCGAAAGAGCGACCTTTTAATACCGGTATTTCGGTAAATCCGTCGTTATCGTGGTCATAACTTTGTCTGTCCCTATTTTGCCCGAACAGCATAATACCTGCTTTTCTGTTATCGGAAATTATAGATGCATTAAACATCGTGTTGTTATCTAATGATTTACCGTTTATAGCCGAGAGAGTGTGCGAAATCTCTCCGGTATTACGTGAAGGTTCTTTTGTAATTACGTTTATAACACCACCTATTGCCGATGAGCCAAACAGAGCTGACCCACCACCTCGTATAACCTCTACTCGCTCTATCATATTTGTTGGAATCTGTTCCAGACCATATACACCCGAGAGTGCTCCATAAATAGCTCGCGAGTCGATAAGTATTTGTGAATATGCTCCGCTTAACCCATTAATGCGAACTTGCGTAAATCCACAATTCTGACAGTTATCCTCAACTCGTAAACCCGGTTGAAAATTAAGAGCCTGTGACAGATTTTTTGAACTTGTTGCTTCCAACATTTTACCGTCAAGAACGCTAACCAAAGAGGGAGCCTGCATGCGATTAGTTTCATTTCTATTAGCCGAAACCACTACTGTATTCAGAGCTATACTCTCCTCTACTAACTCAAAATCTATCTCTTGCGACATATTTTCTTTAATTTTTATCTCTTTTGTTACAGCTTTAAATCCGAGCATGTGAGCCTCTATTGTATATGTGCCCACAGGAAGATTATTCAAAAAATAGTGTCCCGAAGCATCGGTTGTAGTTCCTATTGTTGTTCCCTTTATATGTACGGTAACATAAGGCAGGTGCTCCCTTGTAGTTTTATCGAGTACGTGTCCGAAAATGTTTGCATCTGTTTTTTTTGCAATTGATGTTGCTGTGGTCAAAAACAGCAAAACTGTGAGTATATATAATATTTTTTTCATTGTTGTTTTATTTTTTATTGTTTAGCCGAGACGATATTTCTCCGTTTCTATTGATAAAAAAGAAACAGACATCGTCTCATTCCATATTTTTATATAGACTGATTTTAATAATACAGAGAGTTGCATGTGTTACAAAAATAGACATAGTTCACGCCTATTATCACAAACTGTATAGGGTTATGACATTACTTCCGTTTATAAGAAAAACGGTTCATTTAATAAAAATGTAATGATTAGATTACATCATTCATTAGCAATAAAAGCTAAAATAATAAATAATAAGGATTAGGCAGCGGGAGGAGCCCTGAGATGGTTGTTGAAATCCGTTCTTGGAGTGTAAATATCATCGCGATAAATAAAACACACTTTTCGGAAGACACTTATTTTCTCAGTTAAATCAAATTCAGGAATAATATCCGAAATTATCTTTGTATTAAATAAAGTATCAAGAAGAATAAGTTGTTTAGCAGAGTGGGTGTGCCGCAAAGTCTCTCCCACTTTAAAAGGGTGGGAGTGAATGTACGTAACACCATTAATTACGTGAGTGTGCGTGAATAGCGAAATAGCACTTGTATAGCTCGTAAACAGTACAAGTAGAAAATATTTTATTGCTATATGTGTGACTTTTTTTCGCATACAGAACACAAAGGTACAAAAATACGAACGAATATCTATCAGGAGTAAAGAAAATTTTCAAATGGTAGATTCAACAAGCAAATGCAATTTTGTTGTTTACAAAGTTATAAAAGATTTTGAATGGTTGTTTGTAATTTAGATTTTTTCTTGGTCTTCTATTGATTTTATATTGTATATCGCTAATATTCTTCATATTGAGTT
>JBGZFC010000091.1:0-51587 GCA_041846575.1 Bacteroidota bacterium | reverse complement strand
GTAATGAAGTATCTGTTTTTTTTTAGAAGCAAGACACAAGAGCCAAAACTTAAGACATTTTTATAATTATAATATTTCCTACAAAAGCCAATGGCTAACAGCCAACAACTAAGAGCTTATAAAATAGATTCTTCACTTCGTTCAGAATTCGCAGAATCGCCCTTAGGCAATGACAAAAATAATCTATTATAGGGCTTTTGATACATCCTCATAATGTTATGAATTTTTCGCCTATTAGGCGATACAATATTATTTTATCGGACAACAATGAAAATAAATAAAATATTTTTTTTTCATCATCGTTATATATTTATTAATGATGATTGCTTAAATTTTTATTATAAAACAATAAAAAAAACATTTTATGAGATTAATCATACAATCCGATTCAGAACGTATGGCACAATGGGCTGCCAACTATATTGCTTCTAAAATAATCAAAGCTAACCCAACACCCGATAATCCTTACAAATTAGGATTACCCACAGGCTCATCTCCTCTTGCTACATATAAAGAGCTGATTAAACTTTACGAACGAGGAGTTGTTTCGTTTGAAAATGTAATAACTTTCAATATGGACGAATACATAGGATTAAACGAAAACCATCCTCAAAGTTATCACGCTTTTATGTGGGATAATTTTTTTAATCATATCGATATTAAAAAAGAGAATGTGCATATTCTCGACGGTATGGCGGAAGATCTTGAAGCCGAATGTAGAAATTACGAGCAGCAAATAGTAGATGCAGGTGGTATAGACCTTTTTTTAGGCGGGATAGGACCTGACGGACATATCGCTTTCAACGAGCCGGGGTCTTCGCTATCGTCAAGAACAAGAGTAAAAACACTTACGACGGATACAATCGTTGCGAACTCACGCTTCTTTGACAACGATGTAAACTTAGTACCTAAAACTGCTCTTACCGTTGGAGTAGGCACGATACTTGACGCAAAAGAGGTAGTAATCTTGGTAAACGGACATCACAAAGCTCGCGCACTTTACCAAGCTGTAGAAGGACCTGTAACTCACATGTGGACTATCAGTGCACTTCAGATGCATCCCAAAAGCATTATTGTTTGCGATTACGATGCATGTTTAGAACTAAAGGTTGGGACTTACAAATACTTTTTAGATATTGAACACGAAAATTTAGACCCTGACTCTCTATTATAATATAAATGTCATATATGGAAAAAACTGCTTTTGGTTATAGTCAAAGGCAGTTTTTTTGTATAACTATAATTTACACGTATCTACACAAAAAACACCTATAAAAATAAACTATATACCCAGTCACACCCTTTTTGTCTGAAATTTTGTTTAATTTTGTGCAATAATTAAGAATTTATGCAGGAAAATAAAAATCAATTAGTTGAGTATGCCATGCAATCTGGAATATTTCTGGGACTTTTTTGGGTATTAAAATATTTTATGCAAATTGCAGGAAACAACTCGCCGATTATTCAACTTTTCACTACAATATTTTCTCTTGGCACAGCCGTTTTGTTTCTATATTTTCTATCGAAATATATTGCCAAAACAGAGAATACGGTTATAAATTATTGGCACGGCGTACAATTTGGGATTCTGCTTTTCTTTTTTGCATCAACTTGGGAATCGATAGTAGCTTTAGTGCACATTACATGGATTGATGTTCAATATATCGACACCTCATATCAAAAAATGATAGAAACCGTGAAACAACTTAATCTTGATGAGAATTTGATAAAATCCATCGAAAACAGACCGGCGCCATCGCCTGTAAGTTTTATTATTAATAATGTAATTTTATCGAATATTTTTTTTGGTTTGTTGCTTTCGCTAATTCTTGTTCCCGTTGCAAATCGAAACATTTTATTCAAAAGAAACTGAGAAAAAGCATTTGTAATACAAAATATATAAAATAGATACAACTATCGCAAATAAAATATATAAACATGGATATATCAATTGTAATACCTCTGTTTAACGAAGAAGAATCGTTACCCGAGTTGCACACCTGGATAAAAAGAGTAATGGACGAACACGGTTTTTCTTACGAAATAATTTTTGTTGATGACGGAAGCACCGACAACTCATGGCGTGTTATCTCCGAATTAAAAGAGGAATCGTCGCATGTAAAAGCGATAAAATTTCAACGAAATTACGGTAAATCACCTGCTTTGCATTGTGCATTTCAAAAAGCTCAGGGAGATGTTGTAATTACTATGGATGCCGATTTGCAGGATAGTCCCGACGAAATTCCTGAGTTGTATAGAATGATAAAGGAAGATGGATACGACTTAGTTTCGGGATGGAAAAAGGTAAGATATGATGCTAAACTAACCAAAAATTTGCCATCAAAACTATTTAATGCCACTGCAAGATGTCTATCGGGAATAAAGCTGCACGACTTTAATTGCGGGCTAAAATCATATAAAAAAGAGTTGGTAAAAAGCATCGAAATTTACAACGATATGCATCGCTACGTACCGGTTTTGGCAAAAGATGCAGGATTTAATAAAATTGGCGAAAAAGAGGTAAAACATCGACCTCGAAAATATGGAAAAAGCAAATTCGGCTTAAACCGATTTGTAAACGGTTATCTCGATTTGCTGACTATCTGGTTCTTAAATAAATTCGGGAAAAAACCGATGCACTTTTTCGGTCTTTTAGGCAGCCTGATGTTTTTGTTGGGTTTCATAGCGATAATTTTGGTTGGAGCAATAAAGCTTTATGATATGCACCACGGCAATCCATACCGATTGGTTACCGAATCGCCCTATTTTTTCATCTCTCTCACTATGATGATATTGGGGACACTACTTTTTCTTGCCGGATTTTTGGGCGAACTTATCTCGAGAAACTCACCCGAAAGAAACAATTACAGAATTGAAAAAGATCTTTAATAACAAACCTATAAAAATAACAATGCATTACAATTTTATTTTCCGCATATCGCTAATTTTTATCACATTATCAATACTGACTTCATGCAATCCCGGAAAAAAGAGTGCAGGCACATACCAAATTGACAGCGGTGAAATATTCAAAACTTTGTTTCATATTAAATATGAGCATAATCAATCGTTAAAAGACGAAATTATGGAAGAGTTGAATAAGTTTGACTTGTCTCTCAATCCGTTCAACAATAACTCGATAATAAGTAAAATAAACAACAACGAATATGTTGTGGTTGATTCATTTTTTACCGAAGTATTCAATAAAGCGACGGAAGTTTCACGGATAACCGACGGAATGTTCGACATTACCGTATCGCCACTTATCAATGCATGGGGGTTTGGTTTTAAAAATATCAATTCAGTAACACCTAAAATGATAGACAGTTTACAAACATTTGTCGGATATGAAAAAATTTCGATAAAAGAAGATGGGACTGTTTCCAAAACCGATCCTCGCGTTACATTAAACGCCTCTGCCATAGCCAAAGGTTACGCTTGCGATGTTATTGTTGCATTGCTCAAAAAACATAAAATCGAGAATTATATGGTGGAAATTGGCGGTGAAATAGTTGCTAAAGGTGTAAACGATAAAGGCGATTGTTGGCAAATAGGTATTGACAAACCAATTGACGATTCTACAGGTATGAAGCACGAGTTGCAAACCATTCTGTCTATCTGCAACAAATCGATGGCAACATCGGGAAATTACAGAAATTATTATGTAAAAGACGGTGTCAAATACATGCACACAATCGACCCTCGAACCGGATATCCGGCACAACAAGATATTTTAAGTGCTACAGTTTTAGCCGATGACTGTATGACTGCCGATGCATTTGCCACTGCATTTATGGTTATGGGCAAAAAACAGTCGGAAGAAATTGCAAAACAGATACCCGGATTGCTCTATTATTTTATATATACGGATGAGAACGGAGCATTTTCCGTAGCCTATTCTGAAGGATTTGAAGAGTTCTTTACCGACAAAACAGGTAATAGATAAATTAGATATCAAGAACTAATTTTAAACTTAAACAACAACATTATGCGCCTTATTACTACAACTTTAATTGTTTTATTTTCTATTTTTCATTTTTGTTTATCAGCACAACCAAAAGATTCAACGGAGACATTAACTTTCAAAGTGGATGGAGTGATGAAAAACAAATTCGAATTTGCTTCAGAAACAAACATGGGGCGTTTTTCTGTTAGAAACTCGCGTATCGGAATTTCGGGACTTTTCACATCTTACTCATCTTATCGCGTACAGTTGGAGCTTAGCGACAATGGAAACTTCAAAGTATTAGACCTCTATGCATCTATCATCCCGATAAAAGGATTGACAATATCGTTGGGACAAACAACTGTTCCACTGTTTAACTCGTATATAATTTCTCCCGGTAATTTGATGTTTGCCAACAGAGCATTTATCGGAAAATACTTTTTGCGCACACGTGATATTGGCGTACATGTTGATTACAATTTTAACGTCGGAATCGTCCCTGTTTCGGCAGAAATCGGCTCTTACAACGGTAATATCATAAACGACCCGATTTGGCGAGATAAATTCTCTTATGGCGGAAGGCTTGAACTTGGAACAATGAAAGGTTTGCGTTCTACATTTAAGTTCTATGATTATCCCAACAGTACCGAAAAACACTATATCTTCTATGGTACCGATTTACGGTACGGTACGGATAAATGGAAAATTGAGACCGAAATATTAAAACGCGATAACAAAGCAGAATTAAAAGACCAATTGCTATCATATTATGTACAAGGAGCATACGCGTTTCCATTAAAACAAAAATGGATTTTCAGACATCTGATTCCTGCCGTTCGTTGGGATGCAATAGACAAAAATATGAACGAGGGAGGATTCGACATAAACAGATTAACAGTTGGATTGGGATTAGGTTTGACTAAAAAATATTACTCATCTATCCTACGTTTCGATTACGAATGGTATAAGATAAATAATGTACTTGATATTCTTAATGATTACGATGAGATGGACTCTAATAAATTTACCGTAGAGTTGTTGTTGACTTTTTAGAAATTACTTCTGAGTCTCTATTTGAAAATATTAATCATCGTTATCCGATAAAATCATATCGTATATTTCATCGGACAACAATATATTTCAATAAAGAAAACAACAAAGTGTTTCAGAAGCGTCCAAATGCAAGACGCTGAAGATTGATAGCAAACGAGCGCACTCGGAGTACGGGATTGAGACCGAATATCGAAATCAACGCAGCAGTTGGGTACTTATGAGACACCGCCGGCATACCACGTTTATACAATTTATAATGAAAAACAGAACAAAATATCAATCATAAGCCAATCAACACGAAACATCAAAAAAATCTCCAAACAACAGTTTGTATGATTTTTTTTTCTTAAATTTGCGATAATTACCCAATTATGAATTATCGTGTACAGGTATATTATAATAAAGAGGATTTACCGCAACTGCCTGATGTAAACTTCTTTCACTACTCATCATCTTTCAACTGGAATGAGGGAATATCATATTACAAATCTGTCATGTTTGTAGTTTTTGATGGAGATAAGCCTGTTGCCGCTATGTACGCATGGATAACCCGCATCAATCGCTTTCTGTACGGTTCGTTTTTTAAAAGATGCTATATTTCACAACAGCCAAGTTTTTTTGAAGAAAATTTACCTCAAATTGAGATTTTCGACATGTTGATGAAAAATTTGGTTTCGGAGGTAGGTAGAAAAGTTTTCTTTATTGAGTACAGAAATATCGGCAGTGCCATTTTCGGATACAAAGGATTTCGCGACAACGGTTTTTACTCTATCAAATGGACAGATATAAAAAATACCCTTCAAAAGAAGCGAAATGTTTGGAATCAGATGACTATAAAACGCAAAAACCAGATTCAGAGAGCAAAAAATAAAGGTGTTTTCGTGGAAGAACTGACATCACCCGAAAAACTTCCCGAAATATACAAATTAATAGAAGAGGCTAAAAATTGGAAAGTAACACGACGTTTTCCTCCCTATCGTTTGTTCGAAAACTTTTTTAAATACTACATTTCAGAAGGTAAAGGAAAGATATTTATTACTCAATATCACGGAAAAATTATAGGTGGAATTATTTTGGGATTTGAGAAAAAAAATGCTATCTGCTTATACTATTGGGGAAAAGACAAAAGTTACCAATTCCTAACTCCCAGCGTATTTACAATATACTCTGCAATGGAATTTGCAGAAAAAAACGGTTATCATACATTTGATTTTATGGATGCCGGATTTTTAAACAAACACTCTAAACATTCTCGTTTTCTATTAAAATTTGGCGGAAAACAGCAAGCAAGCAGAAGATGGTTCAGAATCAACTGGTCGTGGCTAAATTTCTTTGCCAATAAAATATACGACTGATTTTCTCGTTACTAAAAAATATGCACAAAAAAACGATGAAACAACTACTTATACTATTCTCTTTCTTATTTATATCAGTAACGGCTTTTGCTCAAACTTTTAAAGTCAGCGGTGTTGTAACCGATTTAGAAGGTAAACCAATCGAATTTGCAACTGTACAAGTAAAAGGTACAACGACAGGTATGATAACCGACTTGAAAGGCAAGTACTCGATAAGTGTAACACCACAAGACTCTACAACCATTGTTTTTTCGTGTCTTGGTTATCATAAAACACAACGTATTTTACCAAAACTTACAAGTAACGTTACTCTTAACATAGTGATGCGTGAAAGCACCATGGAGCTTGAAGAGTTTACGGTTGTTGCTACACGTCGTGAAACATCGAGGACCGAATTTCTTGATGTGGAAAAAATAAAGCTGCTACCCGACCCCTCAGGTGGCAGTATAGAATCGCTTATCGTAACCTTTGCCGGAGTTAGTTCCACCAGCGAATTGAGTTCTCAGTACAACGTAAGAGGTGGTAATTACGACGAAAATATTGTTTACGTAAACGGAATTGCCATTTACAGACCCTTGCTGATACGCTCGGGCGAACAAGAAGGACTAAGTTTTATCAATCCTAATCTTACGTCGAATGTAAAATTCTCGGCTGGAGGTTACGATGCCAAATATGGAGATAAAATGTCATCCGTATTAGATATTCAATATAAAAAACCAAAAGAGTTTGAAGCAGCTGCATCTGCCAGTTTGATGGGAGGAAATATATATGTAGGCAGTTCGGGAAAGAAATATTCTCAAATTACAGGATTAAGATACAAAACCAACCAATCGCTTCTCGGCACAATGCAAACCAAGGGTGAATATAATCCGAAGTTTTTTGATGCTCAAACCTACCTGACATATAATTTCACACCCGATTGGGAAGTTAGTTTTTTAGGAAACCTATCTCAAAACAGCTACGATTTTATCCCAAACACAAGAGAAACCTCTTTCGGCACATTGGCTAATGTACAAAACTTCAAAGTATATTTCGATGGTTGGGAAAAAGACCGTTTTCGCACACTCTTTGGTGCATTTGTGCTAAAAGGAAATCTATCTGAAAAAACAACAGCCGGATTGCAAGTCTCCTCTTTTGTTTCTGATGAGGTGGAAGGTTACGACATATCCGGAGAGTATTGGCTAAGCGAATTGAATGTCGATCCGGAAACAGGAGAATCTTCTACCGGTAATCTTTTAGGTGTGGGTGCTTATCACGAACATGCACGCAACAGATTAAACGCTACAGTCTCTTCTATTTCTGCATTTGCAAACCACAACATCGGCACACACAATATTCAGTGGGGCTTACAAGCCAATATAGAAAAAATAAAAGACCGAATCGTTGAGTGGGAAATGCGAGACTCGGCAGGCTATTCTCTGCCATACAATGGCGAAACGGTAAATGTAATATACAATTTATACTCATCAAATAAAGTAAACAGCAGTCGCTATTCGGCTTATTTGCAAGATACCTATAAGTTTAAAGCAAACAATGGCGTTTTCACGCTAACTGCCGGTTTAAGAGGCAGTTATTGGACATTTAACAAGGAGTTTATAGTTAGCCCAAGAGCAGCAATATCATATATGCTCAACAATCAGAACCTGATGTTGCGTTTTGCAAGTGGAATGTACTACCAATCGCCTTTCTACAAGGAGTTCCAAAAACCTATGACGGATGAGTATGGAAACTCTTTTATCGAACTCAACAAAAATATTAAATCGCAAAAATCTATACACTTTGTTTTGGGAGGCGACTACTTTTTCCGTCTGCTCGACAGACCTTTTAAGTTTACATCTGAAGTCTATTACAAGATATTATCCGATTTGGTTCCTTACACGGTTGATAATGTAAAAATCAGATATTACGGCGAAAATCTTACAAATGGCTATGCAACCGGATTAGATATGAAACTATTTGGTGAATTTGTTCCGGGAACCGACAGTTGGCTTAGTTTTTCGTTGATGAAAGCAGAGCACACTTTAAATGGCATAAAAGTACCTATACCCACCGACCAGCGATACAATATTTCACTATACTTCCAGGACTATTTCCCAAAATATGAGCGACTGAAAATGAATCTGGTAGCTATATGGTCGCAGGGATTACCCGTTTCTGCTCCCGGACTCGGATACGATAAAGGATATTTTCGTGCTCCAAACTATAGAAGGATTGATATGGGATTTTCTTGGCAAGCATTTAACAGAGATAGAAGATTAAGGGATAAAAACTCTTTCTGGGGTTCGTTTAAAAACATCTGGGTAGGTCTTGACGTATTCAACCTGCTGAATATTCACAATGTAAACTCATATTACTGGGTAACCGATGCTCACCAACAACAGTATGCCGTACCCAACTACCTGACTCTTCGCCAATTAAATGTAAGAGTATTGGCTGAATGGTAGTTAGTCTCTTCTTAAAAATTCAAATTATATTTGACAAAGCATTTTTTCGGCATTAAAAACCACCAGAAATAAAATACAAGAATTTCGTAAGCATCCCAAATCGACCCTGTTTCGTGTATTTCGGAACACGATATTGACTAAATGGGGAAAAGATTTTTAAGGAGAGACGATGTAACCTCCCTTCACATTTTTCATCTCTTTTTTGTTCAACTTTGTTGCACCTTGTAACGTAAAAATTTTATTCATACTTCTAATATTTTAAAATTTAATTGATAATTAAACATTTAATTTTTAAACTATTCCAACATTATTCTCAAAACATCCCCCGCTTTTAGAACGTTACCCAAATCAGGATTCCATAAACGAAGTTGCTCAACCGTGCATTTATATTTTCTTGAAATAGAAAAAAGAGTTTCGCCCGGCATTACAGTATGAGTTATACTTGTTGTCTGACTGTTTGTTGAAACAGTTTGCAATGTTAACTCTGCTTTTCTCACATTGCCAGAAGAAAATACTTCCACATTATTAGAATCATTATCAACCGTTGTAGATTGCTCCTTCTTAGAAATAGTTTTGTCAGATAATAGCAGTGTCTTTGTAGAATCAGACTCAACGATAACTGTTTGATTTCTTGACTTTGAGCTATTCTGTTTTTGGCTTAAAGTACCACCATTCGGTTTTTGCTCAGAAACTGTTGCTACAACCATTTCGTAGTCATCAGCCCGCTTTGTTTTAGTTTTTCTGTTTTCTATAACACGTCCTCCTCGCAAATAACGAGAAGAGTAATAAGGTTCTGTAGATTTTGAAATAATAATTCCGCCTTTTATTGCTGCATGTATAAACGAAAAATCGCCATTCGATTTTACATCAACAACTATACCCACATGCCCTACACGTCCGTTTCGTTTATTACCTTCGAAAAACACCAAATCGCTTTTTTCGAGTTTTCCTTTACTCTTTACAGTCGCAGCCTGTTTGTCCTGCTCTGACGAACTTGCTCCAAGATTATAGCCAAAATTTTTATACACGAAAGAGGTAAATCCCGAACAGTCAAAATAATTTGGACCTTTTCCTGCATAACGATACGGTTTGCCCAAATACTTTAGTCCGTAATTAACGATATCTTCCTGCAAAGTTACGGTTGCCCTGTCGCTCGACGTGGCATGTTTTGCGGTTGAACACGAAGTTATTGCAACAATAATCAAAAGTAAATATAAGTCTCTCTTTAACACGTCATTATATTTTGTTGATTTACAAAGTTAAAAAAAACAGACAAAAAAAACTTTAATTCAATTATTATTTCAGTATAAACATCAATTTATTTTATTTATCATACAAAAATAAAATCTTCTCATTAAAAATATTTTTATTGTATCAAGTTTTTGTAATTTTGTGAAACAATTAATAACCGACTAAAATTTCACAAATTTTTTCGCATATACAAATTTAAATAATTAATTATTATACATTAGATAAGCGATATAAAAACGGTTTTATAGAGAGTAAACGAGAACTAATTCATCCATTATTAATTATTATAAAAGTTAAAGTCATGCAAGAACAACCATTTAAAGTTTTTTCGGGCACAAAATCACGCTATTTTGCTGAAAAAGTTTGCAACAGTTTAGGATGTCCACTCGGTAATATGATTATAGAGCGTTTTGCCGATGGCGAGTTTTCTGTACATTACGAAGAGTCTATTCGCGGTAAACATGTATTTCTTATTCAATCTACATTTCCCAATTCGGACAATCTGATGGAATTATTGCTTATGATTGATGCTGCCAAACGTGCTTCCGCCAAATCAATTATTGCCGTAATACCCTATTTCGGATGGGCACGTCAAGACCGAAAAGACAAACCCAGAGTAAGTATCGGAGCAAAACTCATAGCCGACATGCTTAGCACGGCAGGAATTAACAGGCTTATTACAATGGATTTACATGCCGACCAAATACAAGGGTTCTTTGATGTTCCGGTTGACCACTTATACGCCTCAAGGGTTTTCGTTGACTATGTGGAAAGCTTAAATTTGAAAAACTTAGTAATAGCAACACCTGATGTAGGCGGAACAAAACGTGCCAGTTCGTACGCTAAATTTTTGGGATGTCCTATGGTTATTTGCTACAAGATAAGAAAAAAAGCAAACGTTGTGTCTGATATGCAAATAATCGGTGATGTAAAAGGAATGGATATTGTTCTCGTTGATGACATTGTTGATACAGCAGGAACTATAACAAAAGCAGCAGAATTAATGTTGAAAGAGGGTGCAAACTCCGTTCGTGCTATTGCCAGCCACGCCGTAATGTCAGACCCTGCAACCGAAAGAATAGAAAACTCAAATATCAATGAAATGATTTTTACCGATAGTATTCCTTACAATAAACAAAATTCAAAAGTAAAAATTATATCAGTAACCGATATGTTTGCCGATTCTATTATAAGAGTTTGCAATAATCAATCTATCAGTTCGCTGTACGTAGTTTAAAAAAAGGATTATTTGGGTTATTTTTCCACACAAAAAAACAAAAAATCATTTTTCGAAAGTTTATATTTCAAATTTTTATAATTTTGATAAACTATTTACATCAAAAAAAACATCATTATGGTTTATAAAATTGAAGATATTGAAGGTGTAGGCACCATCTATGGCGAAAAACTTAGAGCTGCAGGCATTAACAATGCAAACATGTTGTTAGAAAAATGTGCCTCAAAAGCAGGACGTACAGCTTTAGCAAAAGAGACAGATATAAACGAAGAATTGATACTCAAATGGACAAATCATGCCGATTTGTTTAGAGTGAAAGGTATTGGTCCCGAATATGCGGAACTATTGGAAGCCTCAGGCGTTGACACTGTAAAAGAGTTACGCAATCGTGTTGCCGAAAACTTGCATTCTAAAATGGCAGAAGCAAACGAGGTAAAACATTTGGTTAGACAGCTACCATATTTGAGTCAGGTTGAAACAATGATAGAAGATGCAAAAACATTAGAGCCTAAAATGAGCTACTGACAACATCTCTTTTTCAATACTTCGGTATTTTTTTAAGAAAACCATTGTAAAGTATTGAATTTCAGATAAAAATACTGTACTCGAGAACAATATATAACTATTTGATTACAAGCACTCTAAATAAAAGTTTAACAAACTATTGTTTTTGCAATTATCTTTAAACTGCAACTTGAACATATTTTGTAATGAATTGTTTTAATAATGGTATCAAAGAGAGATGTTTTATAACGGATAATTTATCGCGATTATTAAAAAATCAATCTCAAACAAAAAAACAGCTATAATTATGAGCGAAGAGAAAGAAGTATTGAATTATGATGAAGATGATTCTGTAAAATTTATTCAAGAACATCTGCCGAAAGATATGCAAGGCAAATTCTCTGACGATGAAATCAATTACATCGTAGATTTAATATATGAATATTATGACGAAAAGGGATTTTTGGACGAAGACAACGATGATGATGTTGAAATTGACGAAGAAGAATTGCTCGACTTTGTAATAACAAACGCGCAAAAAGATGCAAAAAAAGGAGCCGTAAGAGACTTCTCAGAAGAAGAAATCGAGAATATCGTAGCCGGAGAGTTAGCTTACTGCGAAACTCTCAATCTTTTTTATTAAAGAATTATTTATAAACAAATTAATAATAAAACATGAAACAATTAACAAAATTATTTAGTATCATACTTTTGAGTAGTGTGATGATTTTTTCTAGTTGCGGAACAAGCAACTTAGTTAAAGGTACAGGAATTGGAGCAGGAGCAGGAGCTGCTGTAGGAGCAGGTATTGGAGCAATTGCCGGAGGTGGTCAAGGTGCAGCTTGGGGTGCCGGAATAGGTGCAATTGTAGGTGGTGCTGCCGGAGCTATTATCGGAAACAAAATGGACAAACAAGCCGCTGAATTGGAAAAAATTGAAGGAGCACAAGTAGAGGTTGTAAACGAGGGTCAAGCTATTAAAGTAACTTTTGAATCAGGAATTTTATTTGCAACCAATTCAAGTACCTTAAATACTGCATCTCGTACATCGTTGGATAAATTCGCAACATCGTTGTTGAACAACCCCGATACAGACGTGAAAATATTCGGACATACTGATAGCAGCGGTAACGATGCCATAAACAATCCGCTTTCTCAACGTCGTGCAGAATCAGTTTACAATTACATCGTTTCTAAAGGTGTTACAGGTTCACGCATGCAAGCACAAGGTATGGGCTCAAGCGAACCTGTTGCAGACAACAGCACACCGGCAGGCAGAGCACAAAATCGCAGAGTTGAAGTGTATATCCTTCCTAACGCAAAAATGATTAAAGAAGCACAACAACAAGCGAGATAAAAACAGACGTTTAATTATTTACAAAAAAAATCGCACCGTAAAAAATATGATGCGATTTTTTTTTGATAGTTTCAGATGTCTTTTCAAATATTCAAATCAATTGAAGCCATAACCATATTCGTAATAGAACAAAGAAAAGCAGAAAAGAGCAACTACCTTTATTTGTATTTTCAGATGCTATTTTCAAAATTATATACAAAAACAATTTGTCAGGAAAAAAAATATTACTACCTTTGCAGCCATATTAAAAAAATCCGAAAGAACTCGGATTAATACAAACAATAATAAATTAATAATTAAAGCATTACTAAATGGCAACAAAAATTCGTTTACAAAGAAGAGGACGTAAAAATTACCCTTTTTATCAAGTTATTGTTGCAGATAGCAGAGCTCCACGAGATGGAAAATACATAGAAAGGATAGGTTCATACAATCCGAACACAAATCCTGCTACCATCACTTTAGATTTCGATAGAGCTTTGTATTGGCTGCAAACAGGTGCTCAACCAACCGACACAGTTCGTAATATTTTATCAAACGAAGGAGTTTATTTGAAAAAACATCTTCTTGGAGGTATAGCAAAAGGTGCTTTTGATGAAGCCGAAGCAGATAGACGTTTTAACGCTTGGAAAACTAACAAACAACAAGCAGCTCATTCCGGAAAACTAAAAGAAGAAGAGAAAAAACGCGCTGAAGAAAAAGCAAGAAAAGCTGCAGAAGAAGAGGTAAACAAAGCAAGAGCAGAAAAAATTGCTCAGAGAAAAGCTGAAGAAGCAGCAGCAAATACATCTAAAGCTGAAGAAGAGGTTGTAGAAAACATTTCCGAAGAAACAGCACAAGAAACAGCAACAGAAGAGAACACAACATCTGCATCAGAATAATACTGATAAACAGTAAAAAACAATACTATAAGAGTACACTCTATCACAAAAGAGTGTACTTTTTTTATTTACCATAATACAAGAGAGCATAAAAACAAAATCGAACTTAAACATTCCTTAAAATCAAATATCAGATTTAACATCCTCGTTAAATAAAGTTACAAAGAGACCTTTTTCATCTTTTTTTTTAATTTTAAGATGAAGTGTTAAACAAAAAAGTCGTTTATTTGTTAAAATAATATCCGAGTACATAGTACAAAGATGTTACAGTTGTATTAAACAGCATGAAGAAGAATAAAAAAAGAGTATGAAAAAATCAACGATTTGGTTACTGGCACTGGTAATGTTTGTTGCATTTTTTGCACTGCTTCTATTGCAGGTGAAATACATGAAATCGAGCATGACTGTAAGAAAACAGCAGTTTAGCGAGATGGCAAAACGTAGTCTTTACAACGTATCAAGAGACTTAGAGCAAGAGCAGACCTATAGATATTTAGAGCAAGATATGCTCGAGACGGAGAATAAACGAACAAAGTACAACTTGTCAAGTTCGGCAAATGCAGCATCGAGATCGGGAGTAGAAAGTATTACAAATCCGAATAGTAAAGATATAGCAATTGAACAACCGACACAAAGTCTGAAACCGATTAGAGATATTGGCGGTGGCGTATTTATATCTCCTCATCACGGGGCAAATACAATACCCAAAACACAACTCGGGATGCAACAGTCGCTACTGAAAAGATATTTGCATGAGCAGTCGTTGCTCATAGAAGTAATATATAAATTATTGTACAAATCGAATGATGACCCTATAGAAGAGAGAATCAACTTTAATGATTTAGATAAATATATCAAGTTTGAACTCACAAACAATGGTTTAAACGTACCATATAGCTTTCAGGTATCAGACCATACCAACAAAGTGGTATATTCATCGCCCGGATTTTCAGACAAGGATAAAAGTGCTGTTTACACACAAATTTTATTTCCGAATGATCCGCCATCGAAATTGAGTTCGCTGAAAGTATATTTTCCGACTATGCGAAGTTTCGTCTATAGTGAGCTTTCGTTCTTTGTGCCATCGTTGATATTTACTTTTATATTATTGGTAATATTTATATTTACGATTGTGAACTTGTTCAGACAAAAGCGTTTGTCTGAAATGAAAAACGACTTTATAAATAATATGACTCACGAGTTGAAAACTCCGGTTTCTACCATTTCTCTTGCGGCACAAATGCTTAAAGACGAATCAATTACCAAATCGCCTACGGTATATAAGCACGTAACCGGGATTATAAATGACGAAACCAAACGATTGAGTTTTCAAGTTGAGAAAGTGTTACAGATGTCTCTTTTCGATAAGCAGAAAGCAACACTAAAAATGAAAGAGGTTGACTTAAACGATATTATCGTGAGCGTTGCTAACACACATATACTTAAAGTCGAAAAATTGAATGGAACTCTTGATATCGATCTTAATGCAGATAATTCAACCGTAAAAATAGACGAAATGCACTTTACTAACGTATTGTTTAATTTGTTGGACAATGCGTTGAAATATAAAAGAGATAATGCGGCTCCCGAACTAATGATTAGAACAAGAAACGAAGGAAACAAAGTAATTATTTCGGTTGAAGACAACGGAATAGGAATTAAGAAAGAGAATGTTAAAAGAATATTCGAACGTTTCTATCGCGTTTCTACCGGAAATTTACACGATGTGAAAGGATTTGGATTGGGGCTTGCTTACGTAAAAAAAATAGTAGAAGATTTAAATGGTACAATTCGAGCCGAAAGCGATTTAGGCAAAGGCACGAAATTTATTATTAGTTTACCCGTAATAAGACAAAAATAATATGGAAGAAAAATTGAACATTTTTTTATGCGAAGATGACGAGAATCTTGGCATGTTGCTTAGAGAATATCTACAAGCAAAAGGTTTTGATACAGACCTATATCCTGATGGAGAAGCCGGTTTTAAAGGTTTTTTGAAAAACAAATACGACTTATGTATCGTTGACGTGATGATGCCTAAAAAAGACGGTGTTACACTTGTAAGAGAGATTAGAAGTATTAATACGGAAATTCCGGTAATATTTTTAACTGCAAAAAATATGAAAGAGGATGTTCTTGAAGGATTTAAAGCAGGAGCAGACGACTACATTACCAAACCGTTTAGCATGGAAGAGTTGGTTCTACGTATTGAAGCTATTATTCGCCGTGTGAGAGGAAAGAAAAACAAAGAACAACAAGTTTATGACTTTGGTACAATGATTTTTGATACACAAAAACAGATTCTCACTATCGGTAATGAACAAACCAAGCTCACAACTAAAGAGTCTGAACTACTTGCTCTGTTGTGTTCTTATGCTAACGATATTTTGGAAAGAAATCATGCTCTTAAACAAATTTGGGAAGAAGACACATACTTCAATGCACGCAGTATGGACGTTTATATTACTAAATTACGCAAACTGCTTAAAAACGCAAAGGATATCGAAATTATTAACATACACGGAAAAGGGTACAAATTAATTGTTCCCGAAGAAAATACGGATAATCAGGCTGAATAATTACTGATTTTCGGTTTATCCATAAGATAATGAAAGCGGTGCTCTTACTTTCAATTCAAGAGTACCGCTTTGTTTTTAGTAAGATTTCCCCCACTCTATCAAGACTTTCTTATTTTCTGTAATCGTAAAATCCGATTCCGGTTTTTCTTCCCAACAATCCGGCACGAACCATCTTGCGAAGTAACGGATGAGGACGATACTTATCATCGCCAAACTCGTGGTGCAATACTTCCATAATGGCAAGACATACGTCCAGACCTACCAAATCGGCAAGAGCAAGCGGTCCGATAGGATGACCCGCACCCAACTTCATAGCTTCGTCAATCTCCTCTTTCGATGCTACTCCGTCGGCAAATGCGCCGATACCCTCGTTTATCATCGGGATAAGCAGGCGATTTACCAAAAATCCGGGAGCTTCGTTCACCTGTACAGGCACTTTGCCTATTTTTTCGGCAATACCTTTTAAACACTCATATACGCTGTCGGAAGTCAATTGACCGCGAATGACTTCTACCAGCTTCAATACCGGAACAGGATTGAAAAAGTGCATTCCGATGACCTTTTCGGGACGTTTAGTTACCGCCGCAATTTCGGTAATGGATAGCGATGACGAGTTGGTCGCCAAAATGCAATCGGCATTGCACACCTCGTCCAATTCTTTGAAAACACGCTTCTTTAATTCCATATTCTCGGCAATCGCTTCTACCACTAAATCGGCATCTTTAATATCGTCATACGACAAGGTGGTAGCAATGCACGCCAATATTTGGTCTTTTTCATCGGCGGTCATCTTCTCTTTAGCTACAATACGTGAGAGACTTTTGTCGATATTGTCTTTGGCTCGTTGCAAAAGCTCGTCCGACAGGTCTTTCATAATGACTTGGTATCCGCTTTGTGCGAATGCTTGAGCGATACCGTTTCCCATGGTTCCGGTACCTATTACTGCTATTTTCATAATTTGAATCTTATTTTTACATTAATTTTTTTGATAAAATTTACACATTGACAGACTACCACTTTACAATAAAACATGTAAATAATTCGCGGTGTCATCCAGTCCATTTTTTCTTAATCGTTCCAATACTTCGTACTCATCTAAATCCGGATTTTTTTTTAAAGCACATCTCTTTAAATGCTCTTATTGCTTGCTCTCCATTCAAGTCTATAATGTCGGTTAGGAAATCATCGGCAATTTTAGCTTTTATCCCGAATGTGTTTAAATATTCTTCGGGAAAATCCTTTATGTTATTTGTTACAATGACATTTGCATTGGATTTTATGGCTGCCGCTAAAACGTGGCAATCTTTTTCATCGGGAAGTTCCAAACTTTTTATTAAGGCATCATAGTTTTGCACTAATGCACCGGGAAAAGCTTGATTTGCCTTTTGTATTCTTTTTCGAGCTTCGTCTTCTGATACACCTTTTCGTTTAAGCACGCTTTCCCATTCATCAAAAATATGTTTCTCCATTTGGGAGTGTACAAATCGTAGTAAACAAACCAGAACAGCAAATCACGGATAATAACCTGATAGATTACATTGGTATCCAATACCGCTTTGAATCTTACGCTATGAATCATATAATCCTTGGAGATGGGTTTACCCTCGCTCATTGCTTTCAAAATATCGCTCAACAATTGTAATGCTCTGAAAGGAATTTTTATTTTCTCGTTCGTTTCCTCTATTTCAATTTCCGGCTCTTTTGAGCGTAGCTGATGGATGACAGACTCTAATTCCTCATAAGATTTTAGAGCCATTCTTTGCTCCTTTTTTAACGGTTTCTGTATTTGGTTTATTGTTTGCATATACTTCATTATATTTTATGCAAAAATAAACAAAACAAACGAACTAAAAAGTGAGATTGATATAGTTTATTACTTTCCTTTGTATTTCACTTCCTCTTTTCTCAGAAAGGCGGTCATTCCGTTTTTTTGGTCTTCCGTTTCAAAACATTGAGCGAAAAGCTCTACTTCGTAGTCAATTCCTTTATCAATGTCCATATCCCAACCGTTGTTTATAGCTTCTTTCGACTTCCGAACAGCGACAGGTGCCTGTTTGGCGATAGTTGCCGCTAAGGCTTGCGCCTCTTCCATCAGTGATTCGGGAGCTACTACCCGGTTTATCAAACCCATTGCCAAGGCTTCGGCTGCCGAAACAACTTTTCCGGTAAAAATAAGTTCTTTCGCTCTTGCTTGACCCACGATGCGTGCCAGGCGTTGCGTTCCCGAAAATCCGGGCGTGATGCCCAAACTCACTTCGGGTTGTCCTAATTTGGCTTTTTCGGATGCGATGCGAATATCGCAAGCCATTGCCAATTCGCAACCGCCACCCAGTGCGAAACCGTTTACGGCGGCAATGACAGGCTTCGGACAGGTCTCTATTTTACGGAAAACCGATGCCCCTTTCGCACCGAAAATTTTGGCTTCGTCGTAATTTAAGCCGGACATTTCCTGAATGTTGGCTCCGGCAACAAACGAGCGGTCGGATCCGGTAAGTACGATGGCACGAACATCTTTATCGACTGCCAACGTGTCGAAAGTTGTACCCAACTCTTCCAACAGCCTACTGTTCAGAGCATTCAGCGTTTTCGGCTCGTTAATGGTAACCGTAGCTATGTGATTCTCTTTTTCAACGATTATTCGTTTTTCTGTCATATTTTCTGTTTATTATTTTGTTTTCTGTTTATTATTTTAATTCATATTTTACATCCACCACATAAACAACTCTAATTTTTCTTATCCCAATATCTTCTCCTTCATCTTCATAAACTCTATTAACTCCGTATGCGTTTGCAGCCTTAAATTGAAAGGAATATTCTCCCTTATCCGTCATTGTCTGAACCTGAGGTCTAAATTCTGAAATCTCAAGGATTTGTCCAATTGAACAATTTAAATGGGCAGCCATTATCTCAGCCTTTTTTGTTGCTTTGTCAAGCGCAATTTTTGTCGCTTCAAGCTTTGTCTCTTCTAACTTATCGCTTTGAAGATTCGTAATTGCTACATTATTTGCTCCTATCTGAAATAGTTTGATTACAAGAGAATCTACTATCGCAATGTCATCCAGTTGAAGTTTAAAGACTTTCGACATTCTAACTTTTTTTGAAGACGAATTATAATATCCATATCGGTTTGCGGCAAAATTATCAATTGTCAGCTTTTTCAAATCAATTGAAAAACTTTTCAGCAATTTAATCAATTCTGCTTCTTTCTGTTGTAATTCGCTCTCTTTTTTGACGTTCTCTGTTTCGGAAAAAGTTATTGCTAATTCTATTCTATCCGGAACAATATTAATTTCAGATTCTCCACGCACAGAAATAAATCTTTGTGTCGGATTTTGTCCATAACTCAGTAATGGAATAATGCTTAAAATTAGGCGTTTCATATATTTGTTGTTTTATCAATTACAATATTATATCGATGATTTTACATTTTAGGGAACATTAATGGTAAACGTAGCAATATAATTCTCTTTTTGAATGATTATTTGTTTTTTGTCTTACTTGTTTATTCAACCCTTTATCTTAAATAGAATCAGTATCTCTATTTCCTTTACCTACTTGGACACTGTGTCCAACTTTATGTCCAACTCCACTACTTAAAGCATCTTTGTCGGTTCCAACTTGGACACTGTGTCCAACTTCTTGTCCAAGTCGCCTATTTTATTCATTCACTATATATTTATAATTAGGCGAATTAGTATCTTCTCCATTATCTCGTATTAAACTAAGTTCTTTCATAGCAGCAAGATGTCTTTGGGCAGTTTTATACCCAATGCCAAAATGAACAGAATATTCTCTTGTACTTGTTTCTCCTACTGATTTTAGCCATTCATATCCTTTTAGTTGTGCCTCGTTAAGTTTTGAGACATTTGGCTTGTCTGAAACCTTTTTGACAGCCTCTGTGCTTCTTGGGAAAGTCAACACCATATAGGGTGCATCATAAGAGACTAAAGGTAAAGGTAAGTTATACTTTATGGGTAAGTCCTTAATGGTTTGAAAACCTAAGCCTCGTTGCTCTACTAAATCCAATTGGTCAAAGATGTACATTATTTTGGGATTGCGACTTAATGACGGAGCATTGAAGTGTCTAATCTGTTCTATTGTAATTGGTTTGACAGGCTCTCCCGGACTTTTAATGATTATAGCATCATCGTTAATTTCAAAATAAATGGGTGCACCCTCAATGTCGTAATCTCTATGTACGACTGCATTGATAATTGCCTCTCGGAAAACTTCAAGAGGATAGTCATAAATAACTTTACGTTCCACAGAAGAGCGGTTAATTTGTTTGCCAATATGTTTTTTGTACCATTGCTCAATTTCATCAACTTGTGAAATAAGCGACCCTTCGATAGTTTCAATATCTTCTCCTTTGCCTTCGGTTTTGTATGCTGCCCTTATCAAGGCATTTTGATAAATTAACTGAGGACGCTTTCCAAACAACAGCAATCCCAAACCTGTAGGCGTAAACTCGTTTTCTTTCTGCTCTACTATACCTAATTGTGTCAAAATCTTATAAAATTGAGGTGTATTCCACTCTACATTTAATTTCGCTTTTTTAATAAAAGTGTTTAGATGTTTCTCCAAAAAATCGTCGATTTCAGCTTTGGGTTCGATGCGTTCTTTCTCAGATAATACCACAGGCATTTTTTCATCATTTGCTGTTTTAGCTCTCTCTTCGGCTTCTTTAATAAATTGTTTGTTGGCATCTCGAATTTGCTGTTGAAGGTCGGGGTCAAACATCTCTACTTCCACACCATTATCTACAAGGAACTTGATACCTTTTCGGTCAACGGTTGGGTCGGGGTCTTCTATACCAATCCAAACTTTTTTTATACGTGCATTTACAATTCGTTCAGCACAACCCAATTTAGGATGTTTTCTTGCTCCGGGGGCACAAGGTTCCAAAGTTGCAAATAAAATAGAGCCATCCAATTTATTGTTGCGATTTTTTCTTTCAAGCAAAGTGAATTCGGCATGGTCTCCATGCCTCAGTTCTCCTCTATATGCTGTTTCTTCCGTGCCGTCGGGCTTGATTAAAACCGCACCTACCATAGGGCTAACTTTGTCTTGCCTTGGCTCTTGAATAGACTTATTCATTATCTGAAGAGCCATTTCCATATATTTTCTTGCGTTGAATATTTTATCCTCTTTCTTTTTTGCCATTTTTTCTTTCTAATTCACTTCTAAGTTAGAATTACAGTTGGTAAAATTAAAATAAATATCTATTTAGAACTTAGTTTTCAAGGGTTTATTTGTATGTTATTTTATTATATTACTGTCGAAATACGGTTACTCGCAACTTTCAGTTTACAAAACAAATATACAATATTTGTAAATATAATTCCTATAATATTCGTAGATTTTTTACCGTTTCCTTAGTATCTTCTTTCACTAAACAAATAGAGACGCGGCTTACCACGTCTCTACTCATTTTAATATCTAAACTTATTACATTTTCTTTATGATTATCGCCGTTCCCATTCCGCCACCGATACAAAGTGATGCCAAACCGTAGGTTTTATTATACATCTGCAATTCGTGAACCAGCGAAACGAGGATGCGGTTACCCGATGCTCCGATGGGGTGTCCCAGTGCGATAGCGCCACCGTGAAGATTGGTGTGCTCGTCAATCCACTCGCGTGAAACGCCGTGTTCTTCTTCCAGACTTTTGATAACGCCCAACGATTGTGCCGCAAAAGCTTCGTTGAGTTCGATGATTTCCATATCCGACAGTTTCATTTCGGCACGTTGCAACGCTTTGCGGATGGCAGGAACAGGTCCTAATCCCATTACTTCGGGAGCAACACCGCCTTCGCCAACGGCAACAATTTCCGCCAACGGTTTCAATCCGTATTTGGCTACGGCTTCCTCATCGGCAAGCATCACAAAGGATGCGCCGTCGTTGATACCTGACGCGTTTCCGGCTGTAACGGTTCCCTCTTTTTTGAAAGCGGGACGCAATGCTGCCAATTTTTCGGGCGTACTGGTACGGTTGGGGAATTCGTCTTTATCGAAAACAATGGTCTCTTTGCGAGAAACTATCTCCACGGGAACAATCTCTGCTTTAAATTTGTCGCTGTCAACTGCTGCGATAGCTTTTTGTTGCGATTTAAAAGCAAAATTGTCCTGCTCTTCACGCGAGATATTGAATCTTTCGGCAACGTTTTCTGCCGTAATACCCATGTGATAATTGTGGAAAGCATCTGTCAATCCATCGTTTACCATGTGGTCAACAGCGTTGAAGTTACCCATTTTAATACCGTTACGTACCGACGACGGCAAGATATATCCTGCATCGGACATATTTTCCACACCTCCGGCTATGATAACCGATGCCGCACCGCTACGAATTTCGGCAACGCCGTTCATCACGGCTTTCATTCCGCTTCCGCAAACCATATTTATGCTATAAGCCGGAACTTCTGCCGGAATTCCGGCGTGAATGGCACATTGACGTGCTACGCCTTGTGCCTGTCCTGCCGATAACACGTTTCCGGCAATAACGGAGTCAATTTTTGAACTGTCCATTCCTGTCTCTTCCAAGATGGATTTAATAACAACCGCACCCATTTGTCCGGGCTTTATAGTTGAAAGTGAGCCCATAAACTTGCCTATGGGCGTGCGTTTTGCTGATACGATAAATATTTTTTTCATATTTTTTAGACTTTTAGAATCAAGAGCCAAGATTCAAGACTTAAGACAGAAGAGCAAAGAACCAAGACTTATGATTTTAGATTATATTGTTTTTTTATTTTTAATGCTTGTAGCTTTCTTTAATATAAGATAAGGGAGGCATTATGCCACTCTCATCGGCTTCACATCATCCGCAAAAATCAAAGTAGCTTCTGTAGCTGCTATCACATCTTCTTTTGTGAATTCGGGATGAATTTCGGTAACAAGCAATCCGTTTTCGGTAACCTCGATAACACACATTTCGGTAATAATCATGTTCACTTGTCCTTTTGCAGTAAGCGGTAAGTTACATTTTTTCAAAATCTTTGGACTGCCTTTTGCTGTGTGCTCCATCGCCAAAATTATGCGACGCGTACCGGTAAGCAAATCCATCGCTCCGCCCATTCCGGGAACCATTTTTCCGGGGATGTTCCAATTGGCAAGGTCTCCTTTTTCGTCCACTTGCAACGCTCCGAGAACGCTCACATCAACGTGTCCGCCACGAATAATGGCAAACGATGTGGCACTGTCGAAACAAGCTGCTCCTACACCGGGTAATACCGATGAACCACCTGCATTTACATAGTGCGGATCTTCTTCTCCCGATGCCGGTGTTTTTCCCATTCCAATCATTCCGTTTTCCGACTGTAACACAACGTTTACACCCGACGGCAAAAAATCAGGAACCATCGTGGGAAGTCCAATACCTAAATTTACTACATCGCCGTCTTTCAATTCCAACGCTACTCGTCTGGCGATAACTTCTCTAATTTGATTTTTGTCCATGTTTCAATTTGGGATTGTGGATTTGGGATTTGAGATTTTGAAAGATATTCCGAAATCCCAAATCGCAAATCCGAATTATTTATTGTTTTTTCTTCTATCCATCTCTTGTGCTATAAACGATGCTACATCATCGGCATAAGTATTCATTCCGAATCCGGCATCGTAACCTAACTCTTTTGCCAACTCGTGCGAAATACGAGGTCCGCCTGCACAAAGAATCACTTTATCGCGCAGTCCTTCGGCTTCGAGCATTTCTACAAGTTCTACCATATTTTTGATATGTACATCTTTTTGGGTAACGGTTTGCGACACCAAAAGCGCATCGGCATTCACTTCTATACCTTTGGCAATAAGCTCTTCATTGGGAACCTGACTACCCATATTGATAGCTTCAAACATGCTGTATCGCTCCAGTCCATAACGTCCTGCGAAGCCTTTCATATTCATAATGGCATCAATACCCACGGTATGAGCATCGCTTCCGGTGCTGGCTCCTACCACCACTATTTTTCGACCGATATGCTCTTTGATAAACTCATCGGTCTCATCCATACCCCACTTAACAGATGATACCTTGGGAACATGAATTGTGGTATAATCGATGCTTTTTGTATAACTTCCGTAGCAGTTGAAGAATGTAAATCCCTCTTTCAGTTCTTTGTGAAAAACAATTTGGGGGTTATCAAAACCCATTTGACGCAGCAGCTGTTTTGCCGCCTCTATCGCTTCGTCTCCGGCAGGAACGGGGAGTGTAAAACTCAATTGGGTTTTACCGTCGTTCATCGTGTCGCCGTACGGTTTTATTTTTGTAAGGTCTAACGTCTGGTCAAAATCCTTAGCACTTGTATCATATAATCCTTCGCTCATAATCAGTCTTGTTTTGGGTTCATCAGTGAAATAAATGGATTGTAATAATGTGTGCCTTTCATCGACACGCCCGAAAGTCCTTTTCCTCCTGTTTTGGCACGTTTTACGTCTCCGAAGATACCTTTTTCAATGGCAGTAAACAATCCCTCTTCCTGAAGTTCTTCAAGCAAGGCAATTGTTTTATCGAGTACCTCTTTGGCACGTGATTGAACAATTCCATCTTTTTTAAACTCTACCTCGTCGCCAATATTTCGCATATTATTGAAGATATATTTAGCATTTTCGATAGATAGATAGCGGTCGCTCATAAACGGAGTATGGATGGCTTCGGTGGGCATACCTAATAATTGGATGCCTTGCGATGTCCATATTCCAATCATATTGAAAAGCGCGTCTTGCAAGTGTCCTCGAAAAATATTTCCTGTCATAAACTTCGTAGGCGGCATATATTTAAGCGGTGCTTTCGGGAAAATTTCGCGTGTCATTTGTGCTTGTGCAAGCTCAAAAAGGAATCCGTTTTCTAATTCCGGATCCATTTCGAAAGCGTGTCCCAAGCCCATTTGTTCTTCGGGAAGTCCTGCCATTAAGGCAAGTTGCTCATTGATTAAATCCGAAGCGAGAACGGTATGTGCCTCTTCCACCGCATCGGCGGTAGTAAGATAGTTGTCTTCACCGGTATTGATGATTACTCCTGCAAAGCCGTTGATTGTACGCGACATAAATTGGTCAACCATTGTGCGTTGCATATTGATGTCGCGGAAAAGAATACCGTAAAGTGCATCGTTGAGCATTACGTCAAGACCTTCCAAAGCACCCATGGCGGCTATTTCGGGCATACACAATCCGGAGCAGTAGTTACATAAACGAATGTATCGTCCTACCTCCTCGCCTACCTTATCGAGAGCTGTACGCATGATGCGGAAGTTCTCTTGTGTAGCGTATGTTCCGCCGAAACCTTCGGTAGTAGCTCCGTAAGGCACGTAGTCGAGCAAACTTTGTCCGGTGGTACGAATAACGGCAATTATATCCGCTCCTTGTCTGGCAGCTGCTTCAGCCTGAACCACGTCTTCGTAGATATTTCCGGTAGCAACAATCACATAAAGATACGGACGGCTGCCTTCGCCGATGGTGGCTAAATAGTGTTCACGTTTTTGACGTCTTTCGGTAATTTGTTTGATACTTGCGTTTACATAGGGTTGCAATGCTTTTGCCACCTCTTCGTTAGAATGAAACGGAAAAGCGGTAATATCCAAGTTTTCCGATGCTACACGCTCGGCTATCTGCTGTGTAGTTTGACCCGTTTCGATGATGGCGTTGCCGAGAAAGAAAAGCGCCCCGTGCTCCAGCACGTTTTTGTTTTTCAAATCGTCAACCAACACGTTAGGAAGCGGTGTATCCGTATCGTCCACATTATCAATTCCCACCAATCGGCAAAGTGTTCTTTCCACTGCCACCGTAGTGTAATTATCGACAAAACGCTGCACTTCGGCGGCTATTTTGCCTGCAACATCTCGCGCGTGTTGCACTTTGGTAAAATCTATTCCTACTTTACTTTTTTGCATATAGTTATTTCTTCAAATACTTTTTTGTTCTATCTAATATATCTTTGTCCACTCCAATAATTTCCGTAATTTTCACAGCTTCGTGCGGCACCTCTTTTTCTGTGGTCTCTTCCAACGAATAATCGATAAAAGAGTTGATATTGGCAATGGTTATCTTTTCGTTTTTTCTGTTTTCGGTAAATCCTTTCACTCGCAACTTGCGACACGGCACATCTATTCCGTAGTGCGTGGTGATGAGCGATGGTATGCGATACTGAGTTAAAAAATCGAGTACTCCGCATACGATGGCTTTGCCTTCGGTAGGGTTGGTGGTGCGTGCAAGTTCATCGATTAGCACCAATTGCTTAATTTCTTGGTGTGCATTATCGATAGTGTTGTTCAGTCGAAGCATCTCGGCAGCGAAAGATGACAGTCCTTGCAGTTCATCTTCGCCGTCGCCGGCACTGGTTACTATTTGCTCAACAGGAACAACGGTTGCCGATTGTGCCGCCACATAAAACCCGTATTGTGTCATTATTTGAGCCAATGCCACACCTTTTAGCAACACGCTTTTGCCTGCCATATTGGCTCCCGTTATAACGGTAGGTTGCATTGGAATGGCTATATCAACAGGTTGAAAATCTTTGTTTTGCTCTTGCAACGCGGCTTTTATTTCGGGATGAAACAATCCGTTGTAAGATGTCACTTTTTCTCCGATAACGGGTTTACACAACCCCAACACCTTTATTTGAACTGCTTTTGCCAAAACAATATCCAATCGGGCAAGTTCTTGCAATGCTTTTAGCAGCTCTCCGGCATACGGTAAGAGTTGTGTTGATATATTTTTTCGGATTTCATCCTCTATTTTTTGTGCCTGATAACGAACAGGCTCTATATCTTTTTCATCGGAATTGTTTGCTGTCATTCGTTTCAACTGCGAACGCAATGATGCCAATACCGACGAATATTGGTCGTAAATATAAAAATGCGGAATGCGTTTTTTTTCGGGGTCGAGAGTGTCTATTACGGTTGTGAATGAAGGAATTTCGATAAACGCAATTTTCAATTCCTCAACATATTCACGAATAGACTCTGCCAACAGAGCAAAATGCTTTATCTCGAACAATTCAATATCGTTCAACACATTTTTGCCCGACAAAATCTGTATCGTTCCCGAAATATCTCGCAACTGCATCAGTTTGGTCGAAAGCAACGATAACGTTCTTTCGTTCTCTTTTGTGTTTGTGATTTTTAAAGCGGTTTCGGTTTCGGTCAATGCAATTTCAATATCTTCTCTGTCGGTCAAAAACGGCATAGCGAGCAACTGCTTTCGCCCGATAGAAGAAAGTACATTCAACGAATTCACTATATAACCTAATCCGTTGATTTGTTGTATGGATTGTTTTAACTGCATTTACGAACTACGATTTTAGGGTTACGATTTATTTTTCCATTTTATCCTAATTAATTTTTAGTTCAATATAGTTTTTATCAACAGCCAATAGGCAAAAGCTAACCGCCAGCCGCTATTCTCTTTACATTATACACCTCTACTTCCAAAGCCTCTTTCATCTCGTTCTGCAATGTGTCGGAATCGAGAAGAATACCGTTTGGCGAAAGCGGATTCACCGTTACTGCAATCAGTTTGCTTCGCAACAGACTATATATTGAGTTGCCTCCTTTCAAAAACGAGTTGAACTCTCTTTGCGAAACAAAAATTTTACTAAAATCGGTTACAATAAGTTCCACGTTACGATTTTGCATTCGCAAGAATGAAAGCAACTTATCGCTTATCGCCCCCGAAACAAATATTCGTGTTCCGAATCGGAAAATATCTTTTTCTCGCTTATCAAGCAGAAATACAGACGGAATTTCCAAGTCGTGTATGTTCTCTTGTTCGTCAATAGCCCAAATTCCCTGCTTCAACAGTTGCAATTTTTGAGCTAACTTGTCTTCAACATTCGGCAGTTCTATCAGTTGTTTCACAAACTCGGTTTCGCGTACCAACTGAGGAATATTTGCCGAAAGAGCCGCTCCCGTTGCTAAAATCATTGCATCGGTAACGGCAGGCGAGGCAAGACTAAGTCGCGACAAAGCACCGTCAACTATAGTGGTTTGTACTCCATACGTCTCCATTCCGGCTATAAGTTTTCGGATTTCCGCCGTTTCCGCCGGTCCCGATATAATAGCTTTACCTTCCGATACCGCTCGTGCCGTAATCAATCGACCCAAAGCGGTTCTTTTTTCGCTTATCTCAAAAATTTCGGCAGTCAATTTCTTTTGAAGGAAATGGGCTTCCGAAGTTACAAATATTACGCCTTTCGGAACAACTATCTCCGGTTTGGATGTTCGAGTAACAACATCAGTTTGCTCGCCGTCCACACCGATAGACGTAAGAGCAATTGACGCATCCATCGTTTTGAGTCTGTTCAGAACATAGTTCAATGTTTCGGTTTTACCGGTGTTCTTCTCCAACCCAACAATGGAAACGCTTCGGTACGATAATATGTCGTTTACAAAAGGCAATACCTATTTATTTACGATTTGGGATTTGGAAATTGGGATTTTGTTTGGCTTTTGCTGTTTTGATACTGGCTACAACAATTTTTAGAATTTCTTCCATTTCGGAATGCAATGGTTTCACTTTTTTAGGTCTATGATAAAGTTCCATTATCATTTCGAGCCAAAACATTGTTTTATCAGCCTCTTCCTCTACAATTATCAACTTATTTATAAAATCGGCAGTAGATTTTACCCTACTTACCGCTCTATAATTAGCTGCCACGTATGAAGCGGAACGTATCAATTGCTTTTCAAGAATAAAAAGACTACTCTTTCGTGGTAATTCATCACAAAAAAGGATGATGTCTAATGCGACTTTTTTGGTTCTTTGTTGCATTTCAAGTTTCATTGTAAAATGCTTTAAATCAAAAAATCAACATAAATCCTAATTATAAAATCCCAAATCTAAAATCATTAATGTTCGTTCCGTTGATGTCTTGCCAAATCTTTTGGTTCTATTGCCAATTGTTCTCCTGCCAAAAGAGCAGCAACTCCCTCTTTTTTCTTGGTGCAATCTTCGCAATAGCATTCCTCTACATAATCGTCCGGTTCGGTATATGTACTCAACACTCCTTCGTAGTTTCTAACCACTACTCTTGTGGGCGATTGCGATACCATATAATTAGGCATTACGGGGATTTTTCCGCCACCACCGGGAGCATCTACCACAAAAGTGGGAACTGCATAACCTGATGTGTGTCCGCGCATGTTTTCGATAATTTCGATACCTTTTGAAACCGGTGTACGGAAGTGTCCTATACCCATTGATTGGTCGCACACATATATATAATATGGACGCACACGAATTTTCACTAACTCGTGTACCAACTTTTTCATAACATTTGTACAGTCGTTTACACCACGCAACAATACCGATTGGTTTCCGAGCGGAATACCGGCATTTGCCAATTTGGCACAAGCGGCAGCCGACTCGGTAGTGATTTCGTTGGGATGATTGAAGTGAGTATTTAACCAAATGGGATGATATTTTTTTACCATTTCGCAAAACTCGTCTGTAATACGTTGTGGCATAACCACCGGTGTACGTGTACCGAAACGAATAATCTCAACGTGCGGAATTTCGCGTAAACGTTTCAATATATATTCGATGCGGTCGTCGCTCATCAACAGAGCATCGCCACCGGAAAGCAACACATCGCGTACTTGCGGAGTACGTGCTATATAGTCTATCGCTTTTTCGATACGTTCGGAAGGAGAAGCCGCATCTTTTTGTCCGGCAAAACGACGACGCGTACAGTGGCGACAATACATGGCGCACATATCCGTGATTAGGAAAAGTACACGGTCGGGATAACGGTGTGTAAGTCCCGGTACGGGCGAATCGCTGTCTTCGTGCAACGGGTCTTGCAAGTCGGATGGACTTACGTGCAACTCGTTGATAGTCGGTATTGACTGTTTACGAATAGGGTCGTTAGGATTATTTACATCTATCAAACTCAAATAGTAAGGCGTGATTGCCATACGCAATGATTTGAGTGATTCGCGCACACCGTTTTCCTCTTCGGGTGTCAGTTGGATATATTTTTTCAAATCATCCAACGTTTCAATACGATTTTTTACTTGCCATTTCCAGTCGTTCCATTGTGCATCCGGAACGTGTGAAAAAAATTGGCGGGAATTATTCATATTATTCTGCATTTTAGATTTTAGATTTGGGATTCGGGATTTAAAATTAAGGATATTTTCAATCCGAAATCAAAAATCCCCAATCCTAATTTGTTATGCGTATAATTCGGTGAAGATTTTGCGTAATTCTTCCGATTCGCGTAATTCTTGCAATGTGATTTCCGCATGTCCGCGAGTATATCCGTTACCGATAAGCATTGTAACATCACTTCCTACACCTTCGGCTCCAAGAGCTGCTTTGGTAAAGCTGGTTGCCATAGAGAAGAAATAAACAAGTCCTGTATCTTTCGTGATAAGGATGCTTGTCATTTCGGTGTCGGGAATATTTACGTTGTTAATGGTAATATCGGCAAGTTGTCCATTGGTAAGTTCTTCTATTTTTTCAAGAACGGTAACAGGCTGTGTAGCATCTGCCGAGAATACGTGGTCGCAGAAACCTAAACCGATAAGACGGTCGGTACTTTTTTGTGAGTGAGTGATTCCGATTACTTTACCGGTTACGCCAGCACGTTTTTTTGCTTCGTAGCAGCACAGCATACCCGATTTACCACCGGCTCCTATTATGACAACAGTATCGCCCGGTTTAACCAGTTTAGCTGTTTGTGCTGGTGCCCCGGCAACGTCAAGGGCTGAAAGAGCTAATTTTTCGGGAAGATCAGTCGGTATTTTTGCATAGATACCGCTTTCAAAAAGAATAGCTTTTCCGTCAATATCTACCTGGTCAACATCCGCACGAATCTCTTTGATTTTATCAATGCGAAGCGGGGTAAGAGACAAAGAAACCAACGTAGCAATTTTATCGCCTACTTTCAGGTCGGTTTTTCCGATAAGGGCATCGCCGATTTTTTCTACGGTTCCCAACAACATACCGCCGGAACCTGTCCATGGATTACGGTGTTTACCTTGTTTGGCAACAATATCAAACATAATCTCTTTAATTTTCTCGTGATCGCCGCCGGCTCTTGCAGAAATATCGGTAAACGATGCCGAATCAATATTAAGAGTTTGCACGTCGATGAGGATTTCGTTGTCGTAAATCTCATCCATGTTGTTGTCTATTTTGTTCGCGGGTTGAGGCAATACGCCTTTGGGTTCGATGACACGGTGCGTGCCGTACTTGTTTCCTTTTTTCATTGTTGAGTAATTTTATGTTTTATAAATTTAATATTCTGTTTATTTTTTGAGTCAATATCTGTTTATGCCTTTAACATACTGTTTTGTTTCATTTTTAGTGTAATAAAATAGCAAAAATAGTCCCTTTTCCTTATAAAAACGATACCAATATAAGGAAATAAGCTAATAATCAATTCTATAACAAGACTATCAGCAATTTTTAAGTATTAAATAACCGGCAGATTACTGATAATTTTGTTCTGATTATTCCAAACAACAAAGTTACTGAATTTTATTTCATTTTTGATGTGTTTTTCAAAGAATTTGAAAAAAATGGTTCAAGAAAGAGTAATTATAGTATAAATAAAAGGTAAAAAAGGGTTACAAATTACACTCAAAAGAAATATTGACGCAAATAAACAGCATTTACAAAAAATCGCCATTTTCATCCATCAACAAAATGGTTATTTTCCCTTTTGGGAGCAGAGGTTTACATACTTTTTCACAGCGATTTTGTAAGATTTGAAAAAAATATTGTTCTTCCGCAGGAATAATATTCCACAACTCGCGTGCTAATGTGATATTAGCGATTTTTTCGATAGTCTGTCGGGAGCAATTTGATTCTCGTGCGATATTTTGGATGAATGTGTGATTCATAACAGACTTTTTGCTGTGTGTATCTAATATACCCTCAGCAAGTTTTACCGCTTTTCCAATCATAATACCCAAAACAACATTTTTAAAACCCTCTTCATTTGCCAAATTTATTGTTTCGCCAATAAAGTTACCGTATTGAATAAATGCTTGCGGTGGTAAATCGGGATAGGCTGCCTTTAAATACTTTTCGCTTTTGGCACCTGAATTTATAACAAGTTGTTCAATATTCAATGCTTTGGCTACTTTTATTTCTCTGTGTATGGAGCTGATAAAAGCTTCGCTAGAAAATGGTTTTACGATGCCTGATGTACCGATAATGGATATTCCTCCTTCTATTCCCAACTTAGGATTGAAGGTTCTTTTGGCAAGTTCTTCGCCTTGCGGTACGGAAATAGTTATATCAACTCCTACATTGTTATTGTTACTCTCTCGTTGAATAGACTCGTACACTTCGCGTATCATCATTTTTCGGGGAGTGTCATTAATTGCAGGACCGCCTATTTCCAATCCAAGTCCCGGAAGCGTAACACGCCCTACCCCAACCCCTTGCATAAATCTTATTTCATTGTGTTGAGTATTAAAGGCTACATTTGCGCAAATATCTATTCCGTTGGTAACATCAGGGTCATCCCCTGAATCTTTAACCACGGTGCAAGTTACACTGCCATCGGGTTCGAACGAAGTCCGTGATATTTCAATTGTTATAGGTTCATCGTTGGGCAATGATATTGTGACGTTATACTGTTCAATTCCGGTAAGTTTTGTCACAAGCGCAGCTTTCACGGCAGCGGTAGCACAACTACCTGTGGTATAACCTGTTTTTAACTGGAAAAAGCCCGGTAATAAAGCCTCTATTTGCTTACGCAGTCCGTATTTACCAAAAACAGTAGCTGTTGGAGTGTATGGCAACGGCGGTCGTCGTATAACCAAAACCGGTATATTTTGCGCGGTAGCGATTTCTGTTTTTTCCGAAAAGCCTCCCGATTCGCCACTCTCTTTGGTAATAATAGCCTGTGGTGCAAGCCTGCCGAAAAGTGAAGTATCGTCTCTTTCTTCTTCGTAAAAGACAATTTGATTGCTCGGCAATCCGCTTTTTTCCACTACAGCCAACGACTCTTCTCGCTTCATGATTCGAAATGTACATGTATTCCTACTCCAGTATTCTCTTAATTTTGAGATAGAATTTACCCCCGTAAGTGCAAGCAGATTGGTAATTTTTTTCTCTTCCAGAAATCGGATTGCAGAAGGATAATCATCAAACCAATGCAGATGATTATTTCGCGAAGGGAAGTGTCTTTCCACACGAATAACGGGAATAGAAAGGTCTTGTGCCGTACAACCAACGTTTGCATGCACAAGTTCGGCAAAAGGATGAGCGGCATCTACTATGAGTTGAATATTATTCTGTTGACAAAACAGAGGCATATTTTGCCTGTTCAACTCTCCTGATATTCTCTTTCCATGTGCGCATACCACATCCTGCGATGAGTTTTTAGTGGAATAAAAATAGTTTTTTTCGGCTTCATCGCATACTTGTACTGCAATACGTCCTTCGGTAGTACCGCCTATGATGAGTATATTCCCCACAAACGAGTTTGAATCTGATAAATAACCTTTCATTTTACTATCTCCTTCAGTAATTCTTCGATACTGTTTACCCATACTTTTTTACCGTTGGCATGTTTATAACAGAAACTATTTTCCTCCATCTCGATACAGTCAGGAGAATTTACATCATGTGTTGCCAAAATACGATTCCGTAACAATGCTTTGTGAATCATGGCATAAATCCGCCCCTGCCCGATAATTCGAATTTCTCTGTCTGTATCGTTTTCTATATGGAACAATCCTGTTTCTTTGTCGAAAACGACACCTTTTCGTGCGAAAAAACGACTCAGACTGCCATTAAGCGATAGGTCTTCGGGTGTACCAACGTGAATGGTCGCCTGATCATCCATAAGCCATATTTTATCGGCAATTTGCAAAGCCAATTCAAGATCGTGTGTCGATAAAAATATGGTTTTATTCGTTTCTCGCGATAAACGTTGCAACAACTGCATCATTTCCACTTTGCTCGGAAAATCGAGAAACGCCGTAGGCTCATCCAAAAAAATAATAGGAGTATTCTGCGCCAAAGCTTTTGCAATCATGGTCTTTTGCCGTTCTCCATCACTAAGCGTATGTATTAATCTATGTGCTAAACTCTCTATTTTTACCAAATCTATGGCTTTATCAACAGCGGCATTATCGCGAGGAGTCAGCCTTCCCCAGAATCCTGTATAAGGACTTCTTCCCAATGCTATCAAACTTCGCACAGTCATGTTTTTAATATCGGGTTTTTCGGTAAGAACTACACTTACCAACATCGCCAGCTCTTTTTCGGAATAGGAGTCAATAGCATTATTATTAATAATAATTTCGCCATTAAGTTTTGGTTGAAATGCCGATAGAGTACGTAACAGCGTTGACTTACCAATCCCGTTTGCTCCCAACAGACAGGTTAATTCGCCCTCGTCAATTTGTGCATTTATGTTTTCCGCAACAATTTTGACCGACTTTCTATTACGATAACCAATGGTAAGATTTTTCAGTTGTATCCTTGTTTTATCTTCACTGATTGCCAAATGTTCGTCAATTATACTCATATCAATTCATTTCATTTTTTCGTTTTCCAAATAACACAGAAATTACAATAGGTGCACCAATTAATGCCGTTACGGAATTTATGGGTAACGCTCCTTCAAATCCGGGCATTCGCGCCACCAGATTGCAAAACAGAGCCAATGCCGCTCCGGTAAGTGTTACCGCCGGAACTAATATTATGTGATTGGATGTGGAAAATAGTGTGCGACAAAGATGCGGTACCGCCAAACCGAGAAAAACGACAGGTCCGCAATATGCCGTAACTACGGCTGTAAGCACACACGAACAGGTAATAACCATAAAACGAGCACGTTTTACATTCAAACCCAGATTGCGTGCATAATTGTCGCCCAGAAGCATCAAATTCAATGTTTTGATAAGAAGAAATGAAAGCGGAATAATTACTGCCATAATCAAGGCGAATGTATAAACCTGATTGCCCGAAACTTTTGAAAAACTACCCAATCCCCATATTACATACGCTCTAACGTCTTCATCGTTACTAAAAAACTTCAACACTCCTATTATTGCTGTTGCAATATAGCCAATCATTACACCCATTATAAGCAAAACCACATCTCCTCGCACACGCTGAGCAATGGTAAGTATTATAGCCATCACAGCCATAGCTCCTATAATGGCACTTATTGTTATAGCCATTTCTCCTACAAACCCCATTCGGCTGAGAGCTAAACCGCCAATATTGCCCGATAACAAAATAATAGTTGCCACACCCAAACTTGCTCCCGAACTGATACCCAATTCAGATGGTCCTGCAAGCGGATTTCTGAAAACTGTTTGCATCTGCAAACCACTGATAGAGAGACCTGCTCCGGCTACCAACGCAGTAATGGTTTGAGGAAATCGTGATTTCCAGATAATATTTTCCCAAATCAGTTGCGATTCATCGTTTTTCCCTAAAAGAATATTCCATACATCGGTAACAGGAATGGCAATAGTCCCTAATGCCAAATTGAGCAAGAACAGCAAAATTATGGTAACCAGAATAAAAAGGAAAACCCAGATAAAAGCCATAGATGATTTGGCTACCGCTAAATCCCTCGAAACCGACATCGCTTTATGTGAATCGTTTTTTTTTCTATCGTTATTCATTGCTCCTTACTTTTAATTGGTTGCTCGGTTGCACTCCTTTTTATCAAGGAGTATGTAAAAGTTCATAATAAACAGGAGCATGGTCGGGCAGCAATTCAGGATGAAAGGCTTTTATTAAATCGGCAAGTACTACTTCCGGCTCTACCGGTGTATTTTCGTAAAAAGGCTTTTGTCGCAAGTTGCAGTATATTACTTTTTTGTTTTTAAATGCATCGAAATCGGCATATCGTACATCCGTTTGTTTAAGAACTTTATAAGAGAACTCTCCGTCAAAACTGTTTACAATGCGCCAATAATCGACATGTGCTCCCTGTGAATATACTGTTTCAAAATCTACATAAAAGCCTCCCGATTCATTGTTATTACTCATAAAGTAAGATGCTCCGGCATCTTCAAAAAGATTTGCCAAATAGCTTTTTCCTCCCACTACATACCAGTTTCCTCCGTGTAATTCGCCACTCAACACTGTAGGACGTGAAGGAGCATTTGCAGCTATGGCTTTCAACTTATTATACTGATTTTCAATATCTTCAAACAGTTTATTGGCATGCTTTTCAATACCAAGCAACATAGCCGTAAATTTTATCCACTCGGCTTGTCCCAAAGGAGAACTCTCTTTATAGCCCAGAAATGTTACCAAAGGGAAACCCAAACTTTTTAGAGTTTCATATCCTCCTTTTTTAAATGGAGAGACCAGAATTATATCGGGGTTGATAGAGAGAATTACCTCATTATCAAAATTACCCTCTATGCCGATTCTATTTGTTTTATTCTCTGCAAGTTGTTGCTTGATATGTTCATTGAACAAGAAACGAGTGCTGCTTATACCCACAATCTTATCGGTTTGCCCCAATTTGATGAAATTAGACATCTGCAATGCGGTCATACAAACCACACGACGCACCGGTACTTCTATTATCGTATAATTAGACGGAATATCTTCAATCTTTTTACCACGATTAACCAAAGCATAATGATACGTTTGCGGATTTTCGCCTATAGGGTCTTTAATATCTACAAGTTTGTAATTTCCGAAATTTTTAACTTCAAATCCCTTAGCATATTTTATCTGCATTGTTTCTGCATTTACAACATCTATGTTATCGGATGTTTTGTTTCTATTTTTATTAGCACCGCTACACGCTGCAAGAATTATAGCTAATATCAAAAGAGTTTTTGTTTTTGTTTTCATTTTGTTTTAATCTTTTTTTCTGATAATAAGTATAGAAAAATATGGAATAGTGCGTTTCAGAATATCTTCGTGATTGCAGGTATAATACTCTTTATCGGCAATACCTACATTTTCAAAATAGTGCAACTGCACATCCATCTTGTTATTTACAAGTTCTTGTATTATATCTTTTTGCATGGATAGCTTCATCAACACAACTGTTTTATTCTCAGACAATGCTTTTGACACTTCATCAATTGAAGTGTTTGACGGAATAACTAACAATGCCTCATTTTGTTTTACAATATGCATCCCTGCCAAAGCTCCACACGCTATAAATGCCGGTACACCGGCAATATGTTGCACCGAAACACCCATTTCCAATAAATAATCCGAAACATAGTGTACCGACGAGTAGAAACCCGAATCGCCTTCTGCCACAAATGCTACTTGTCTTCCCGTATCGACATATTGAGCTATTTGTTGTGCTACATCGGAATACTCTTTTTGTGCTTTTGAGCGATTCTTGCTCATAGGCACATTAAAAAGTTCAATCCGTGCTGTGTCAAATCCCAACTCCACTAAAATATCCTTTGCTCGTGATTGAATATTTTCGCCGACTTGTGTAACCGGACAAAAAACAATATCCATACTCTGTAACGTTTTCCAAGCTTTTACCGTTATTAATCCGGCATCGCCGGGTCCCAAGGATATGCAAAATATATTATCCGTTTTCATACCAATTAAACACTTAATAATCTTTTCAATAAATTGCCACCGTAAAGCAACCCTTCACATCCGTTCAATGCTGAAAACTCGTCGTAATATTGTACCGAATCAGCAATAATGTTTTTATGATAAATCGCAAAAGGGACTGCATTGCAAGTATGTTTACGCAAATTGCAAGGAGTAGGATGATCGGGCAGAATTACCATAACCACATTCTCATCCATTTGTTCCAATTTTTCATATATCGGTTTTATAATGCGAGCGTCTAAATTTTCGATAGTTTTTATTTTCAAACCTACATTTCCTTCGTGTCCTGCTTCATCACTGGCTTCAATATGCAAAAACACCATATCGTTATCCCGTAATGCCTCGATGGCGGCTTGTGCTTTACCCTCGTAATTTGTATTATACGAACCTGTTGCCCCTTCAACATCTATTATACTCAGTCCTGCATAAAATCCGATGCCACGCACCAAATCAACAGCTGTTATAACGGATGATTTGCCAATTGGAAACACTTTGTCAAAAGTGGGTAGATTGGGTTTGTATCCGGGCGACCAAAGCCATATACCATTTGCAGGGCACAAACCTCTTGAAACACGTATCTTATTTACTATGTGTTCATTAAGCAGCCTTTGTGAAGCAATAATTAATCTATTAAGAGTGTTTGCCGTCTCTTTTGCATCAGCATTAATTTCTTTGATAAGATATTCGTGAAACGGCAAATTATGGATTTCATGTGGCGGAGTACAGCTAATATTTTTGTTTCCAAACTTTACTTTCAAAACATGCCGAAACGATATACCCGAATAAAAATTAATAATATCGGTACCCAACTTTTCTTGTAAATATAAAATCAACTCAGTTGCTTCCGCAGTAGATATTTGTCCTGCCGAGTAATCGACAATCTTATCGTTATCAATATAAACCAAATTGCAACGCATTACCATTTCGTCAGGCTCGACGGACACACCCATACCAGCCGCTTCCAAAGATGCACGTCCTTCATAAACAGCAGATACATCATATCCCATTATAGATAAAATAGCTGTTTCGGTACTTGGCAAAAGACCCGACGGAATTGTTTTAAGCATCCCGTTTCTGCCTTTTCGGGCAATAAGATTCAAATATGGCTTTTCAGCCACTTGCAATGGTGTTTTATTGCCAAGTTCTAAAACAGGCTCATCAGCCATACCGTCAGCTATAATTACTATATATTTCATCGGTTTATACTCTAAACAAGTGTTTAAACTCATCCGCATACAGGCGAGATAAACCTTCCCGATTGTCGATAGCCTCGCCTACCACAATCATAGTGGTAAGAGTCAAGTTGTTTTCTCGAACGATTTGAGACAAATTTTTCAACTCACCGCGATAAATACGCTCATCTTTCCATGTTAATTTATAGCATACCGCTACGGGGGTGGTTGGCGGATAGTGTTCCAGCAAGTCTCGTTGTACATCTTCTACAATAGCCGCGCTCAAAAAGATACACATTGTGCTTTGTGAACGCGCGAGTATGTGAAGTTTCTCTTTTTCGGGCATTGGTGTACGACCTTCGCCTCGTGTAAGAATGATAGTTTGTACCTTTTCGGGAATAGTAAATTGCGAACGCAATGCAGCCGCAGCCGCTTGAAACGAAGATATACCCGGTGTAATATGGTACGACATATTATATTTATCGAATAGAGCCATCTGTTCTTGAATTGCGCCGTAAATACACGGGTCGCCGGTGTGAAGACGCACGATGAGTTTGCCACGGTCGTAAAATCGTTTCATCATCTCGAATTGCTCTTCCAAATTCATATCTGCCGAACTACGCACCGTAGCTCCTTTTTTTGCATAATATGTCAACTCGATAGGCACGAGACTTCCTGCATATAGAATAAGATCGGCTGACTCCAAGAAGTGTTTGCCCTTTACCGAGACCAATTCAGGGTCGCCGGGTCCGGCTCCCACAATTTCGATATGTCCTCGTCGCAAAACAGAACGATTTATCGCCAATGCAAACGTGAAATCGTTACCTTCACTCAATACTCCCTTTTGTTTTTGTACTACAAGCAAGCCCATTTCAGATGATTTTAAAGCAGAGGCTTCCGACACACTTGGTACTGTTGTTACGCTTTGTACTTTGTCCGATGGATTGGGAACATCTATGTCTTCCAAATCAGAAGCAGTATATACAGATAGTGGAACTCCGTAACTTTGCGAAAGTTCATGTAGAAGCGGCTCATCCTTTTTCAAGTCGATAGTAGAAATTCCTACCAGAGATAATTTTGCGATTTGATTATCGGCAAGAAATTGACTGATATAATCAACAACCCCTTGTGCATTACACATTTTGCGACAACCCACACCAAGTTGCAACACTTTGGGATGAAAATAGATAACAGGTACCGAACAGTCGGAATACAGAAACGGCGAAACAGCTATAAGCAGCTCATATTTTGTAAAATCTATATCGTTTACATGATAAAAAACATCTACATGTGCCGGTTTTGTGCGTTCCAAAAAATCGGTTCCCGCATCGCGAATATCCAGTAACAAAGCAGTAGTTTTTTTATTAACAAAAGCAGTTAGGGGTATATTGAAATTATCGACAGATGTATCTGTTGCCCAATTAAAACGTTTGCCCAATATATCCAATGCCCACAATCCGGTATTGTCACTTTGCGTAGTAATTACCTCTTCCGCTCCTATAAGGCGAGCAATGCGCGTTGAAATTTCATTTGCACCTCCCACGTGTCCCGAAAGTACCGATATTACGTGTTGTCCGGTGCTGTCGATATTGATAACAGCCGGATCGGTGTGTTTATCGACAATAAAAGGGGCGATGCTTCGCACACAAATACCCATTGCTCCGATAAAAATAAGAGTATCGGCAGTTATAAACAGTTCTTCCACCGTTTTGGTTATGGATGTTACTTGTTTGCAACCATCTACTGATGACTTTGTGTAAATGGTTGTATGCGGCATTTCGCGTTGAATGGTGCGAGCTATATCTATAGCCGTTTCTGAAACGAGTATTACGGCTGTATGTTTTGCAATATTATTCATTGTTTATTTTTATCTTTTGTATCTTTTTTACAACCTTTTGATTGCCTTCATTACATCAATTTCGTTATTATCGTCCACTTTTATACGTATAGTATCGGTTAGCTGCATGTTGTTTGCTGAAATTGCATCCGAAAACAGCTGCTTGCTTTCTTGTGAAACAGAGTTAAATACAACAACTCCATCGTCAGATAACAGTGGTGCAATTTTTGCTATTATATTGTTCATTTTTCCGCTGTGTCCGCCGATAAAAACGGCATCGGGTTTGAGATAGTCGGATATATCAATCTGTGTAAAATCTCCGATAACAGTATCAATTCCCGGTGTCCCGAATTTTATCATATTTCTGTATATCAACTTCTTTCCTTCTTTACGTTGTTCAAAAGCAACAATTTGCAGATGCGGAAACTGCATTTTAGCATCTATCGAAACAGAGCCGGTACAAAATCCAATATCCCAAAAAACTTTTCTATTCCTCAAATCGAGCATACTAAGTGACAGCAAACGAACAGGCATTTTTGTAATCATTTTGGCGCGTCCGTTAAGCAAATGAAAATCTTTCTCAGGAATGCCAAACGGACGCGGTCGTTCTTCCGTGCGACACAAAATCAGGTTATTGGGATGATTAAATGTATAGATTGCAGCATCTTTTAAGTTACATATCAAAGTTCTCTCCTCTTCGCCATTACCCAATTTTTCTCCTACAAACATTGTGTAATTATCGTAACCATATTCAAGCATTCGCAGTGCAATAGTTGTGGGCGTATGCTCTTTGTTATCGGTAAGAACACCAATTTTCTCATAACCATGAATAAGAGCCTCATCGAATTTGTACCATGGACGACCTGTAAGCGACACAACATGCATATCGTGATAAGGCATAAAGAATTTGTGAGCCAACAACTGCAATGAGTTGAAATAGGGGTAAACCTGAATTTTAGTCTCCGGCATCTCTCTCATCAAAGTGTTTGCAAAGCCGAAAAAAAATGGATCTCCCGACGCAAAAATAACTATCTCGGTATGCTTTTTATATTGTTCAAAAACATCGGAAAGCGGTACCGTTATCGGAATCCAGGTATGTTTTTCGGGTAAATATGGCTGCATAATTTGATAGTGTCGTGCACCACCCGAAAAAACCGCATGCGAAGCGATAATAGATGAAATAAGAGGCGAAAAATATTGTTCACGATTGTCATCTATACCTATTACAGTCGTACTCAGCCTACCCTGCAATGGCAAGTCGGGCATATTTGAATAAAATATTTTATCGGAAATATTTTGTTTCATCTTTTCTGTTTATTTTTTGACGTCAGTTAGATATAATATAAATATATCAATCGGGAAATAAAATAATAAAGATTTGACAATTACACATCTCGTCCCGGTTTCAATTGTGAAGCATCATCAAAAGTAAGAATAGAATTTACAAGCGTGGCAGCAAGATTACTTCCACCTTTTCTTCCTTCAACTATCATTTTGGGAATATTCACAAACGGTTTAACCATGTGTTTCGATTCACGCACATTCACAAAACCGACAGGTGCAGCTATGATACCGGTGGGATTGGCTCTGTTTTTTCTAATCAGTTCGCACAACTCGATAAGGGCTGTAGGTGCATTGCCAAAAACATACAGGGCATCGGGGTGCTCTTCTACCGCCAAACGAATGCCTGCTTGTGTGCGTGTAATCCCCTTTTCGGCAGCCAATGAGGCTACTCGCGGGTCGTGAAGATAACATTTCGCCTCTATTCCCATTCGCTCCAAAGCTCCCTTTCGTATGCCCGACACTACCATCGTTACATCGCTGATAACAGTACTCACACGCTTATTTACAAAAGCTTCGTGTAGAGATGCTACTGCAAGGTTATCGGAGTATAGAATATTTTCCATATCAAAATCGGCAGTAGTGTGAATGGCATGAAGAAGTGCCCATTTATGGTCGAGAGGGATATTTTTGTTTTGCAACTCTTTTTCGATAGTTTTGAAACTGCGTATCATGATGTCTTGACCGATTTTTTCCGACTCCCGCTTTACCTCTCCGTAATATCCTCTTGGTGTAATGAAATGATTATCGTAAAAATAGCTCTGTGAGTTTCCGATGATAACGATAGTAAACATATCGACATCGTCGGGATTAAAATCGGCAAGTGTTGTCAGCGATATATTTTGTTCTTCTCTGCCTGCTTGTCGCACCAAACCTATGGGCGTTTCGAGCGAACGGTCTTTCATAAAAAGTTCTTTAAGGCGGTGCAATTGCCAATAGCGCCCATTACTGCGAGGATTGTAAACAGCGGTAACAAAATCGGCTTTAGATGCTGCAACTATACGTTGTTCAATTTTTTCCCAAGGAGTCATCAAATCGGAAAGCGAGATAACACAAAAGTCATGTCCCATCGGTGCACCAAGCAGTGCCGCCGCTTTCTGAAAAGCACTTATTCCTGGTAAGACTTCAATACAAACATTACTGTTGCGTTCGTTTTTCATCTCGTAAATAAGTGGAGCCATACCATAGATTCCGGCATCGCCCGAACTTATTACGCATACTGTTTTTCCTTGTTCGGCATACAAAAATGCCTCTTCGGCACGTTCACGCTCTTTTTTCATTCCGGTATCTACACAAAGAGTGCTTGGTTTAATAATATTTTCTATGAATTGGAAATAATATTTATAACCGATGATAACATCCGATTGAGCTATTGCCTCAATTACGGCAGGAGTGATATCTTCTTTTGAACCGGGTCCTATACCGGCAACTATGATTTTTGATGTTGACATTATTATGTTGCTTGTTTTGAATTACAAAGATATTAAAAATGTTGTTTGTTTTTCCTTGCTGTGAATCGCCATAATTTGCGCCTGCGCCTGAATAATCTGTCAATATACTTTATTCCCAGTATAAATCCTGTAAGCGAGACTATAGTTCCGCCAAACATAAGGGTACAAAGCACTATATCACGCAACAATTTATGTTCGGCAAAGAATTTGAATCGAAGCGAGTGAAACGCCGGATATATCCACTTTTTGGCACGCAAATTTTTGTTGAAATAACGAGTTTGTCCGGTTTTTGGTTCGATATAAAAAGTGCTTCTATCGGCATCTTCCAATTCCACTTTGTAAACCGGTAATTGCATGCGTTTAGTAAAACCCACATAGTAGTTGTCGAACTCTTCCATAAGTTGAACTTTACTTGGGGCATCGGATATCTGCTTTACTCTGCTCAAAACATCCTTTTCAGAGAGATAAAGCTCTTGCAATGAATTAGTTTGTGCATCTATATTTTGTGATTTGCTATCGATAATGGCAGAATAATATGCTTTTTCTCCAAATTGCTCGAATGAAATTGATTTTACTTTTTGAGGATTATTTTGGAGTATAAAACGATAATCCGTTTTAAAAGCATCTAAATTGATGACGGCAGGCTCTTTTATCTGTTTTTCGATGGAATTATCGTGAGTTTTAACAGCCCACTGTGGTAATTCGTTAAAAGACATCATTCCGCTCAATACGAACATAAAAACGAAAAATCCGAAAACAAATCCGAAAATATGATGCCACTTAAAGTAAAATTTTCGGTAAGGAGTGCGAAACTTTCTCTTTTTTTTGTAAACAATCAGATAACTCCGGATGCCTATAATTATGCCCGACAAACACATTATCGCACTAAATCCGGAAAGAAACGTAACAGTTGTAATCCATTCCGCTCTGTGTTGTCGCCATTGCCAGAAATACAGCATGTGAGGTATAGATCCCACCCATGCCCAAAATCGTTGTTCACGATTTACATATTGTAAAGCCTTTCCCGTTACGGATGATAGATACAGATATGACTTTTCCGAATCGTTGAATGTAAATTTATAGATTGGAAAATCAGATTTGTAGCTGCTATACGGAATCCATTGGTCGAGACGATTGAGAGTATCCACTTTCACTATATCGGCTTCATTCCATTTTTTTGCATAGTTTTCCAATTCTTCAAAGGGTACCGAGTTGGATATGGTCTTCAAGGTTGTATCGGCAGATAAGGTATAACTGTTTTTGTCGGTTTCGATTTTAAATACGGGTTTATCTCTAAACATTTCCACATTTAGCGCCCGAATTTGTTCCGATTGCGGTATAACTTTTCTGATAATGCCAATTTGTGGCAAGCTGTCGGGCAAAGCAGTAAGATGGCGATACTCTTTTGTTCCCAATGTCGGAAAATTATGGTACATCATAACAAATCCGGTTAAAAACCACATAAGTAAAAGAAAGGACAATGCTGTTCCTAAAATACGATGTAATACTATCAGAAATTTTTTCATTGTTATTCTTTTTTAATAGTTGCAGCGATGAAAAAAAATTCATCGCCGCAACCAAATTCAAAAAATAAATAGAGTTTAAAAAAACTTGTTCTGGAAAAAACTAATCTTCTATTAAAACCATACGGTCAATTGAAAAACCTTCTTTAAGTGAAACTCCCTCTGTTACCTTTTCAGTTGTAGTGTCATAAATAAACACTTTTGAATTTCCGACTTCCGGATTAACGCCGATATATGCTTTCTTACCTACCAACAACGATAGTTGAGAATAGCTGTTTTTACTGTGTGGAATATCTTTTAATTCTTTAAATGTTTTGCTTTTTAAATCTAAAACAACACAATAGAAGACATAAGGATTATCAGTACTATTCCAAACTGTATTTCCGGTTGTATGCAATGGATCTTGTAAATATATAAGAGCTTTTCCATTGTTAAGATATAACATATTTATCATTTTACCACGCGGTTCCGAATATCCGTTGTAAGTTTTATCGAAATCGGTTTCACTATTTTTGATTCTAAATAAAGCTCCATGTTGTGCAGTTGTATTAGTGCTTTCTCCGGGCAAAACACTATTGCAAGCTATGTAATAATCTCCTTTTTCATCAAAGAAAGTCTTGTTTTGTCTGAGTTCGCCATAGGCTGTACTTGCCATCATTTCAGCACGATTTTCGGTAACTACCTTTACGACAGCCATATCTGCCGGATTTATAAATGCTGCATAAAATTCTTTCGCAGGTTCTGTTCCTTTGTTTCCTTGTTTATTATACTTGAAAAGATAAATAATTTTGTTGTCCGATTTTCTGTAAGCCACAATTCCTGCTGTATTATAAACTTGTCCTGCAGGAGGTGTGGGCAAATTCAATTCTCCTTCCGATAAAATTTCCATAGCTTCTGTATCTATCTTCACCCATAAAATTTTGCCGGAATCTCCGGTTGAACCAACCAATAAAAGCGTCTTATTATCAAGCCAAGTATGCGCATGACGACGGTCTTTTAATGTAGGAAAAGGTATTTCTTTTATTGTCTCAATACTATTTCCTGTTATTTGATATTTACCGAAACGACCCGTCTCAGAGACATGATAATAATATTTATCTTTTACAATGAAACTAACATTGATTTTTTTGGACACGTCCACACCTGTTTGAAAATCGATTTCTCCATTTTCTAAGTCCAATGTGCTTTTTACCAAAAACTGACCGGTCCCCATGCCGATATTTCCACCTATTTGAGTCCATATATCAAAATGTTTTCCTTCAATTGGATTATCGGGTGTTGATGTTGGTTCTTTTTCGCAAGATATGAATGCAATTAATGATAGTGCGATTAAAATCGCGTAAAAGCTGATTTTTTTCATTTTTTCTGTTTTTATTAATTAATGAATACTCTAAATTTTCCAAAAAAAGCTCGACCGGGTTTTTGCAACATATAATTGTCATACAATTTTCGGTCGAAAATATTTGTACACTCTAACGATAGTGAATATTTTTCCTGAGCAAATGACCATGAAACAACCGCATCGTGAGCAAACTGCGATGGAACTACCTCTTTGCTCGAAGCTATACCAAAAGCTTCCCAGGTAAGATAAAACCATTGTATGTATCGGAATGCGTAATCAATCTTTAGTTGACTGTTTTTTACTCCTAACGGATTTCGTTTGTTCCAACTCAACTCCGCATTGGCAAAAACCCAAGGACGATTTGGCAAGCGATTGTTATACGTTGGGTCGGGTTTATTAAGTACGGTTAGTCTATTTTTATTTCGTTCTTCAAGATAAGATGCGTTTATTTTGGCACTTAAAACACCGTTATAATCATAAATTATCTCACCCTCAACTCCTTTTACTGTTGCAGCAGCCACATTTTTGTACTGACTATGGTTTTCTCCTTCCGACAATCTCAGTATATAATCCTGAACTTTACGCACAAAAACTCCTGCTTCATAATTAATAACATGCCTACTGTGTATATTCCATTCGCCAAATGCACCAAAATTGAAATTGTGAGCTATTTCGGGTCTGAGTTTAAAATTTGGATATATGGTTAATCCGTTACCCAAAAACTCACGCGTTACCGGTAAACGTACACTTCTTTCGTAAGAAGCTTTTATCGCTATTTCAGGCACAAAAGTGATTCGTCCGCCGACACCGTAGCTCACATAGTTTCGTGTGGTAGATGATGGTACATCGTTTATACCTGTTATCCAATAAAGGTCTTTCTGTTTCAGCACAGCATGAAAAATATAATCTTTCACGAAAAAAGAGGTATTGAGTCGGTCTCGCCAAAACAATCTATTGTATGTTAATCCGATAAAATGTTTATCTAACATATCATTTGTCGGAACAAATACGAAATCGAAATCATCGTAACGTTTGTTTCCTGTTTTGTTCATCATATAGTTAAGGTTGAGCGAACGTTGTTCATCTATAAAATAATTGAAATTTGTTCTAAAAATAATTTTAGGCTGAATGTAGTGTCGTATCGACTTTCCTCTTCTCGATACTTCGCTAAAAGATGTTGACACCCAAGTTCCGTCCCAAGAGTAGATTCTGAATGCAGTATCCGTAACCAGAGTATGGTCGTTGGTATATGATAACAGAAATTTTGCGGTTAAGTTTTTTGTTAAGAAATTGCGTTTAGAATAGCGAGCCAACAAGTTTAAGGACTCTTTTTCGCGAGTAGCATCACCTATAACAATGCTCTGCTTGCGACCTGTCTGTATCTCCTTGTTTTCCGTCGAATATGAAGCACTAACAAGTGCCATATCTGCCCATTTCCGATTTGTAAATCCGGCTTCCAATCGTGCAAAAGCCGATTTGTATTCGTCGTGAAATCTTCGTTTATCAACAAGAATATATTTGTATTCCTCCTCGCTCCATATCTCAACATCACGCATCAGATAATCATTCTTCGAATAATTAAAGCCAAATGACGGGCGAACCGTAAATCCGTTTTTTTTATGAACATATTGTGCATTAAAATCGGCTTTGTATGTATGAAACGAACCTGCCCCAACCGACACGTCCACATAGTTGTTTCGATTTTCTCTTGTTATAATATTTATGGCACCACCCAATGCATCTTCTCCAAGTTCGGCAGGCACTACTCCTTTAAAAATTTCGATACGTTCAACCATATTCACAGGCAAGTTTGCCAACGATACTCCGCTACCCAAAACGGAAAGAGGCACTCCATCAATAAAATATCGTACTGCATTACCCGAAAGTCCATTGATGGACAGATTGTAGTCGGAACCTACTCCACCCTCTTCTCTAATGCGTATGCCTGATGCTCGGCTGACAAGTGTGTTTAAGTTATTTAGCGATGTGGCGACAGGCTGAATATCAAGATTGGTTGCCGTATATACTTTTTGTTGTATTTGTTTTGAATTGCTCTGTCCTAAAACCTCAATTTCATTTAGCGAAACTGATTTTTCTTGCATCACAAAATTCATTTTTGTTGTTTTCGACAAATCAACTGTTTTACGAATAGTATTATATCCAAAAGCAGAAATAACTAAAATCTGTTTTCCTTTGGGTGCAGTAAGTGTATATTTTCCTTTATCATCGGAGTATGTGTTGTATTTTGTATTTTCGAATGCAACTACTGCGTGAGATATGGCTTCGCCTTCAGAATCTTTAATAAATCCTGAAATTGTTACATTTTTCTCTACTGCCAAACATGTAATAATAACAAACTGAAATATTACAAAAAGTCTAATCTTCATCTCTAAATCAACCTATCTTTTCATTTTCTCGCCTGTGATTTCATATACACGCTTTTTATCCATAATATCCAAACGACGATTTTCGGTACAAAACTGTAAAGAACGAACATACTTATCTTTAATCTCTTTTATCTCTCCCAATCCTTGAATCGAGACCTCCACCGAAAAGCCTTCCGATTCAAGTTCGTTTTTCCAATCTTCTGCAATATCATTTTTAGCGTGTTCTCCTGCCACAAACATAAACGGGATAAGCTTCACCTGCTTCAATCCCAAAGATTTAAGTTGTTTCAACGCTTGTTCGTAATACGGATATCCCTCTGCGCAACCAACAATATGATTTTTAAACCCTTTATCTTTAAACATGTAATCGAGCATAGCATACTGAGCCGTAGAAACATCATACGTACCATGTCCTACCCACAAATAGGCAATATCGGGATTGTTGTTTTGTGTAAGAATATCTACAACCTCTTCGTAATCGTTTGTATAAAACAGCAGTGGCGTGCCAACGCGTATATCTTTAAAGTTGTCTCGCAACTCCTCAACATTTTGGTTTAACGACTCCATTTCCACACCATTGATTATAGTTGTAGGCTGTATTAAAATATGAGTGTAACCATCGTTTTTCAGTTCGTTTAGCGCATCTACCGGGTTTAGCTTTTTTATACCTTGGTCGTTCAATCGTTTTATAACAATTCTTGATGTATATGCTTCCCTGACTTCCACATCGGGAAAAGCCTCTGCAACTTTTTGATTGATTGCATCAATAGTCAAAGCTCGTGTATCGGCATGTGTTGTACCAAAATGAACCATTAAGATTGCCGCTTTATCTTCTTTTTTTAACTCTTTAAACATATTCGAAGGTTCAAAAATTTTATTGTCAGCAATGCTAAAAAACAACAATGCAGAAATACACAAAGCGACTAACAGTAACAAAGTTCTCTTTTTTCTCATAAATATTGCTGTGATATTATCGCGATTTTTAGCTTATTCAAATGATTTTTTTCGTTCCATCGTGCTTATTCGCTTATGAGCTATGGCATAATATATATGATTTATAATAATTTGCCTTATCTCAGGATGTTCTCCCAATCCTTTCGGATAAATAGTTGCATTGAATCCAAGTTCTTGAAGTTGTCTTTTCCAAAAATTAGATACTTCGTTATATTCACTATTGATAAGGACAAACATGCAGGGTATTAGAGTTATATGCTTATACTCTTTTTGTTTGAACACCGTGGAAAGATTTTCAATGGCAGGAAAACCTTCAATGGTTCCGCTGTAAAAATCGGTATGTCCAAGCATTGCGCACATATATCCGAGTTGTGAATATGAAGCATTGGCTGCCGTGTATGTTCCATGTGCTGCAAAAAGTTTTGCCCCTTCATTTTTAGCCAAATCCGATTGAGCGAAAAAATTGATAATCGTTAAGTAGTCGTTATCGTCATACAACAGCGGATTACCCACCCTCACCTCTTTAAATTGAGCTTCCGCAAGCTCTGCTTCACGCCTGATAGCCTCCATTTCAACTCCTTCAATAACAACTGTCGGTTGGATAATAATATGCGTAAAACCTTCGTCACGAAGTTGCGATAAAGCCTCTGTCGGTGTATATTTTACGATACCTTGTTTTGCCAATCTTTTCACTATACTTCTGGCTGCGTATGCTTCACGCACGGTTAATTGACCGGAAAAAACAGTCTCTGCATCACGAGTCATCACATCAAGAACCTTTTCGCGTGCATCAGCATACGCACTACCGAAATGAACTATCAGCAATGCCGCTTTATCTTCTCGTTCCATCGAATCGAAAAAGTTATTTTTCTCATAATTGCGTGGCAAATTTTGAGCTGACACCTCCACAGATATAAGCAAACCAAACATACAGCATACCCAAAAGGCAAGCATTGTATATCTTTTCATAAGAATAATGTTATATAAATCATCAACCTGTATCCTGCCCCCGGGAACAGATTAGTAAATACAACTTTGGCAGGTTTCCTGACTTTGCTTCTGTTTTTAGCAAGAGCCTTCCCATCTCCACCTGTTTATGGAGAAAGTGGCAAAGAGTGTTTTGCTTAAAACTAAGTAATGAAGCTTACAGTAGCGGGCACTGTCCCGGATTTTCACCGGATTCCCTCTTATGCAGCGAGCGAATGCTCTATTTACTGCATCACCAAAGCGAGTACAAAGATATATGTTTTGCGGAAAATAAAAAAATGAAAAGTAATTATATGTGAATTTGCTCGGATTAATTAATAACCTGAGTTCTGTTTAAAGGGTATCCGATTATCTCATTGAAATTAGTCATAGAGCCTCTATCCGTTAAAATGCATGACGGACTTATAGTAAAAAACGAAAAAAAACAGATTTAGAAGAACAGGGCTAATTGCTGTTCTT
>JBGZFC010000090.1:0-21506 GCA_041846575.1 Bacteroidota bacterium | reverse complement strand
TTTCAGATATTACATTGTCATACAATACATTACCATTTTTGTCGATAAGAGTTAAGCGTAATCCTTCAGAGAAATTATTTAGAAAATCATCAATTACATCTTCGCTATCTATAGATAACTTATTGTTTTCTATAAAGTTGTAAATAATATCGGCATTGTTACTCAACATATTCTCTAAGCCTTTCGTACGCTCGTTTTTTATCTGTTGATGTTCAAACACAATTATGCCGACTGTAAAAATACCGATTATTACGGAAAAATAGAAAAGGATTCTTCTTTTATAAGACATTTTTATTACATTTTTTATTCTATATCTAAATAATAGCCAAACCCTGACCGATTGACAATGAGTGATGAGTATTCTCCAAGTTTTTTTCTCAAACGGGTAATATGTACGTCAACAGTTCTATCTAATACCAATTCGTTATCTGCCCATACCTGATTGAGGATGCTGCTTCTTGACATTAAATTAGGTGCAGCTTTTGCCAAAAGCGACAATATTTCGAACTCTTTTTTGGTCAACGACACTTCTATATTATCAACCAATACTCTATTGCTTTGATAATCAATCACAATCCCTTTATATTGCCATATTTCTTGCATCGGAGCTTGTGGTGCAATATTTGAGCGTGTAATGAGAGCTTTTACCCTTGCAAGCAACTCTTTTATAGAAAATGGTTTAGAGATATAATCATCGCCACCTATTGAAAAGCCTGTCAACATATCATCTTCCGTATCTTTGGCTGTAAGAAAAATAATAGGAACTAACTTATCTTTTTTACGCAATCTTTCAGCCATTTTAAAACCGGACATACCTCCCATCATCACATCTAACAGTATTAATTGATGATTGGGTGTAAGAATATCTAAAGCCTCTTCGGCAGAATACGCAACATCTACAATATATCCTTTATTTTCTAAATTAAATTGCAGAATATCGCAGATATCTTTCTCATCATCTACAACTAAAATTCTTTTTTTATCCATAAATATTACTGATTTCAAATTTGAAACAAAATTCCAATCGCATGCAAAGGTACAAATCTATTATACAATGTGTTTATCTTTAATGTTACAAATATGTTAAGTTTTACATATCCTTTCTATTAATAACAAGGACAATAAACTTATGCTCTCAACAATTAACTCTGAATTAATAGAAAACCGGTAAAAAAAGAGTTGTTTGTCTATACAAATCAGTCGTTTGTCTATTTGTTAACGATTAATTGATACAAAACTAATATTTTTGTATCAGTTATTGATATTTAAATAAACAAAAATTATAAACAGAAATATAATGAAAAAAAATATAGTTTTCACATTCTTGATTTTGAGCATTTTCACAGCTATTTCTCAAAACAACACCCCCATTACCGGTAAGATAATAGATAGAGATACAAAAGAAGCTGTACCACAAGCAAATATACGTATCTTGCAACAACGCGACAGTGTATATGTCAATGGTGTCGCAACCGATACACAGGGCAATTTTAATATGAATATTGCTAAAGGAAAATATATATTGCAAATAACATATATTGGTTATAATCAAGAATATAGGAATATAGATGTTTCCGGCTCATCAAAAAAAATGGACTTGGGAATAATAGAACTCTCTACAGATAATATTTTGTTGCAAGCAGCAATAGTAACAGCTAAAGCACCCGAAGTTGTAGTTAAAGGCGATACTTTGGAGTTTAATGCCGATTCGTATAAAGTTACGGAAAGTGCAGTAGTAGAAGATATTCTAAAGAAAATGCCCGGAGTAGAGATAGATAGTGAAGGTAAAATAACAATTAACGGACGGGAGGTTAAGAAAATAATGATAGATGGTGAAGAGTTTTTCAGTAGCGACCCCAAAGTGGCATCAAAAAATCTTCCGGCAAAAATGGTAGATAAATTACAAGTTCTTGACAAAAGAAGTGATATGGCTCTAATGACCGGATTTGACGATGGAGAAGAGGAAACAGTAATTAATTTGACCGTGAAACCGGGAATGAAAGAGGGACTTTTGGGAAATGCCTTTGCAGGATACGGAAGTAATCAGAGATATGAAGCAAATGCAATGATAAACTATATGAAAAACAGAGACCAATACACTTTTCTTGGCGGAATGAATAATACAAATAATGCCGGATTTACCGATTTCTCGTCTTCTATGTTTGACGGTATGCGTGGAGGAAGAGGCAGGAGGTTTATGGGTGGAGATGGCATAACCAAATCGGCAAACGCCGGACTAAATTTTGCAAAACAGGTAGGAGAAAAGCTTAAATTTGGAGGAAATATTCGTTTTGGAAATACCGATAACAATACCATATCGAAAATTCATACACTAAATCTATTGAATAACGGCAATACAATTGATAATGAGAATAGTGAGTCAAATAGCTTGAGCAATAACTTTAATGTGGATTTCAGATTTGAATGGACCCCCGATACATTAACAGAAATCATATTTCAACCTTCGGCTTTTATTTATAATAATAGAAAAAACGAAGTCGGCGAATTTTTTACTGCTATGGAAATATCAGGTGATACAATAAATTTTGGTAACTCGTCATACAACTCAAAAGGAAATGGAAAAGAGATTAGTAGTAGATTAGACGTAAGCAGAAAACTTTCAGATACGGGACGTGTCTTAAGTTTTCAATTTAGAGGAAACTTATCTGATTCGGAAAATGCAGGAGAAAACAAATCAAATACACTTTATGGAGGTTCACATCAGGATGATATTATAGATCAGCAATTTACTAATCGTAATAACTCAAAAAGCTGGCATGGATATGTTTCTTACGTAGAGCCTATTGGAAATAAAAACTTTATTCAATTAGCATATACATTCAAGCAGAATTTTTCAGAATCCGATAAAGATACGAGAGTGAAAGATGCTGACAATAATTACACGATTTTAGATAAAGATTACAGTCAGCGATTGGAAAACAACTTTACAAGACAAGAGATTGAACTGAATTTTCAATCAATACGCGATAAATATGACTATAGATTCGGATTTTCGGTACAACCATCTGCATCAAAAAGTAAAGCTTTTGTCGGCGACAGCCTGATTAGACCTTTCGAGCAAAATGTAATCAATTATGCTCCAATGGCACAATTCAATTACAGATGGAGCAAGCAGCATAATTTGCGAATCAGATACTTCGGCTATACAGATCAGCCATCCGTAGAACAGCTCTCTCCGGTTGTAGATATTTCCAACCCTTTGAATGTAACCTATGGTAATCCCGATTTGAAACCTTCATTCCAACACAGATTTAATATTCGTTATCAAAATTTTAATGCTGAAAAAGGTGCATCAATAGCAATGTTTAGTAATTTCAGTTATCTGACAAATGACATTGTAGCTTCAACTATGATTAATGAAGAGACAGGAAGACGAATTACCACATTTGAAAACGTGCGAGGAAACTGGTCGGCAGATATGCGTTTTATGGTTAATTTGCCTTTAAAAAATATCAAATATTCAATTTTTTCAATGTCTTTTGTAAACTATAACAACACCAACGGTTTTGTAAATAACGAGAAAAATTTGAGTCGCAGAACCAATCTTTTCCAAGTGTTAGGGCTGAATTATCGTTCAGATATTTTCGATTTTACTTTACGCGGAAATATAAACTTCAACAAAGTAAACAACTCTATTTTAGCACAACAAAACCAAGAGTATTTTAACTACGGAGGCATGGGTAGCACTACAATATATTTACCATGGGATATGTCTATCGAAAGTGATATCTCTTACAGAGCAAATTCAGGCTATGCAGATGGTTTTTCACAACAAGAGTGGCTGTGGAATGCATCTATACAAAAACAGCTTTTTAAACAAAAAAACGGCACAATACGTTTTAAAGTATATGATATTTTACAACAAAGAAGTAACATAAACAGAAGTGTAACCGCCAATTACATACGAGACACTACAACCAATGCAATTACTTCGTACTTTATGTTTCATTTTGTTTATAAATTTAATATATTTAAAGGTGGCGCCAATAAAGACGATATGAATTTGCAACAAGGCAGATTCGGCGGTCCTCCATCAGGCGATGGAAAACGTTTCCAATAGATGTGTAAAGTTCGTTAAGATGGTCTTATTGATAAGAATAAAAAAGAGAATAATAAAATGAATACAGTTATAAAAAGTAAAACAAGAAAATACAATATCTTATTTATTCACATACTGTTATGGGGCGTTTTCTTTGTTTTACCCAACTTTTTTATCGATAGAGATGTTCTGTTTCGATGGGACAGATTTGTTCGCTCATTGCCAACAATGCTCGGATTCATGGTGGTTTTTTACATCAACTATTTTTATTTGATAGATAAATTCCTATTCAAAGGTAAAAAAAAAGAGTTTCTGTTTATCAACCTGTTAATAATTGCCTTAGTAGTCTTCTTGATAAATTTAGGAAATAATTTTTGTGTTGAACTATATCCGAATATGCAACGATTCAGACGCGGTAAAACACCTCCGTCTCCTTGGCTTTTTATAATCAGAAACTCTACATCGCTAATGCTGATGTCAGCCTTAAGTGTTGCATTAAAGATGAGTACAAGATGGTTTGTTCTTGAGAATGAACGAAAGGAGATGGAAAAGGCTATTGCCGAAGCAGAATTGCAAAATCTTAAAAACCAAATCAGTCCGCATTTTTTGCTGAATACGCTAAATAATATTTACGCATTGATAGAATTCAATCCCGCAAAAGCACAATCGTCACTACTCGATTTGAGCAAAATGTTACGACATTTGCTTTACGAAAACAACAAATTATTTGTACCTTTACATCAGGAAGTGGATTTTATAAAGAACTATTTTCATTTGATGCAGATAAGAATGTCAGAAAATGTTCAACTAAAAACAGAAATAGACGTTAAGGAAAACAGTATGACTCCTATTTCGCCGCTTATATTTATTTCGTTGATAGAAAATGCTTTTAAACACGGTATTAGCGGAAATAATCTTTCGTTTATCAATATATCACTAAGCGAGCTACCGGAAGGAAAAGTAAAGTTTGTATCGAGAAACAGTTATTTCCCAAAAACTAAATCGGATAAGAGTGGCAGCGGAATTGGGTTGGAATTGGTAAGAAAAAGATTGGATTTGCTCTACCCAAACAGATATACGTGGAACGCAAATATAGAAGATAACATCTATACTACTGAACTCATTATAGATACTAATAATAATCAGTATGAAGCTCAATTGCTGGATAATTGATGATGAACCTCTTGCTCTCGATTTGCTTGAGTCGTACATCTACAAAACACCGTTTCTGAAACTAACGGGACGCTATTCGAGTGCACTGCAAGCACTGCAAGCATTGAGCACGGACAACGCTGTTCAACTGATTTTTTTAGATATTCAAATGCCAGATTTGAATGGTATGGAATTTGCCAAATTAGTTGATAAACAAACTCGTATCATTCTTACAACGGCTTTTAGCGAATATGCTATTGACAGTTATAAAATAAATGCTCTTGATTATTTGCTGAAACCGTTTTCTTACGCCGATTTTCTTACGGCTGTAAAAAAAGCAATAGATTGGTTTGAAATAACAAATTCTGTAGAGCAAAACAGCGATAAGACACAGACAGGATTTTTTGTTCGTTCTGAATATCAACTTGTTCAAATTCAATTTGATGACCTTTTGTATGTAGAAGGGTTGAAAGATTACGTAAAAATATATTGTGATAACAATCCAAAGCCAATTCTAACTCTTATGAGTATGAAAGCCGTTGAAGAATTGATTCCCGCAAAACAGTTTATCCGCGTTCATCGTTCTTATATTGTCAATAGAAATAAAATCACCAAAATTGACAAAAACAGGATAGTTATAGGGAAACAAGAAATTCCAATCGGCAATACTTACCGGAAATCTTTTATCGAAATTATAGAAGGAAAATAGCTGTTTTTTTGATATTTTTTGCCCAAAATGCTCTACCAATCTATGGGTTCTTTTCCGTGAGCAATCAGATACTCATTTGTTTTGCTAAAGTGCTTATTTCCAAAGAATCCCCTGTATGCAGACAACGGCGAAGGGTGTACCGAGCTCAATATTAAATGCCTATTCGTATCTATATTATCCACTTTCCGTTGTGCGTATGCACCCCAAAGAATAAATACCAGATTTTCGTGAGCATCTGCCAACTTTTTTATAACAGCATCGGTAAAATCTTCCCATCCTTTATGTTGATGTGAACCTGCTTTATGTGCTATTACAGTTAAGGTAGCATTTAACAAGAAGACTCCTTGTCTGCTCCATCTCTCAAGGTTTCCCGATGTAGGAATTGGTTTTCCTAAATCATCATGAATTTCTTGAAAAATATTTACCAACGAGGGTGGAATACGAACATTATCTTTAACGGAAAAGCAGAGTCCGTGCGCCTGATTTGGTTCATGATAAGGGTCTTGACCAACAATAATCACTTTTACCTCATCGAAAGGGCATAAATCAAAAGCCTTGAATATATCTTTTGCCGGAGGAAAAACTCTATGAGTAGTGTATTCATTACGTATAAAATCGGTCAATTCCTTAAAATAGGGCTTGTCAAACTCATCTTGAAGATGATTTTTCCAACTCTGTTCTATTTTTACATCCATAGTTTTTTGCTTTTACACTTTTAGACTTCCTACCAATTCTTCAATATTATCAATATTGTTTTTTTCCAGATAGTCTGAAATTCCGTCAATTACTTTCATAGATATTGTAGGATCGACAAAATTATAAGTACCAATTTGTACTGCTCTTGCTCCGGCTAAAATAAATTGTATCGCATCATCGGCACTTGCGATGCCTCCCAAACCAATAATTGGTATTTTCACAGCGTTAAATACTTGCCAAACCATTCGTAAAGCAATAGGCTTTATACAAGGACCGGACAAACCTCCCGTAACAGTAGATAACACCGGAGTTCTGGTTTTAGTGTTGATAGACATTCCCAAGAATGTATTTACCAGAGAAACGGCTTCTGCTCCTTCTGCTTCCACGGCTCGTGCTATTTCGGTAATATCGGTAACATTGGGCGACAATTTCACAATCAACGTTTTAGGATATACTTCTCGTACCGCTTTCGTAACTCGTGCTGCTGAAGCACTTGATGTGCCGAATGCCATTCCACCCTCTTTCACGTTTGGACAGGAAATATTTAGCTCGATAGCCGGAATTTTATCCAGATTGACAATTTTTTCCGTACATCTCACATAATCGTCTATAGTTGAGCCTGATACGTTTATTATGATATTTGTTTTATAATCTTTGATTTCAGGATATATATTGTCAATAAAATAGTCGATACCCTTGTTTTGCAATCCCACAGCATTGAGCATACCCGACGGAGTTTCTGCCATGCGCGGATAGTTGTTTCCTTGTCTGGGTTCTAACGTGGTTCCTTTCACTAATATACCGCCCAAACGGTTCAAATCGACAAAGTCCTTATATTCAGTACCGTATCCGAAAGTACCCGATGCTGTCATTACCGGATTTTGCAACTCTAATTTTCCTATATTCATTCTTAATTTGTCCATTCTAATTCTTTAATGTTAAATACCGGTCCTTCAGTGCAAGCGCACTGATTTCCGTCTTTTGTTTTTTCCACACAACACAAACATGCACCAAATCCGCAAGCCATAGTATTTTCAAGCGAAACTTCACACTCAATATTATTCTCTTTGGCATACTTCGCTACAGCCATCATCATTGGTTTTGGTCCGCAAGTATAAATAAAGTTATGTTTTTTATTTTTCAGAATAGTGTGATGAGTAACAAATCCTTTTTCTCCCAATGTTCCATCTTCTGTTGTGTAATAGGTGTCGCCTATTTTTTCAAATAAATCCGATTGTAAGATGTTCTCTTTCGAGCGTCCACCTAATAAGAATGTAAGATTAAAACCTTTTTTCTGCAATGTTTTTCCCAAAAAATATAACGGCGCAGTACCCACACCTCCGCCAATAAGTAATAGTTCGGAAGAGTTATCGGCAGGTAGTGTGAAAGAGTTACCCAATGGCAAAGCAATATTCAATATTTCGCCACATCTCTTTTCGCATATTTTTTTTGTTCCTTCTCCAACATTTTGCACCAAAAGCCACACTTCGTTTGTTGCATAATCTACAAAATTAATTGAAATGGGTCTTCTCAGAAAAACCGAAGGAGAATTATCGACATATATTTGCATAAACTGTCCGGGAAACATCTCTTGCAATTTTTCACTGTTGGCAGGATATACTTTTAAAAGATGATTCTGCTCGTTTAATTTTTCGTTAGATCGGATAATAAAGTCGAGTACTTTTTTCATTGTAGAAAGTGTATAAAGTAACCTTGTTATTTTTTTGATATAAAAATCATCAGACTGAGCTATATAAGCAAACTCAATTAAAAAAATCAGCAATACAATAAATCGTCAGATACAAAGATACAAAAGATATTTGTAGTAAAACTCTCGAAACATAATTTATCTGATAGAATAATTCAATAAAACAGTAATGCCTCAGCAGATAATGCAAATTTGAAATCATCACGATTTAATTGCCCTTGAATACCTCAAACGTGCCATTACTGTAATAAACAATTATTTGAGTGATTTTCTTGTCCTCATTTATTTCTGCATCATTTCGCTTATTTACAGTTAATTGAATAGGTTTTTCGCTCTGTTTAACTGCCTCTACGGTCTTTTTTGTGGACTCACTTGTGCTTTTGTCTGCATTTATCACACGCTGACTGAATAAATCGGGTATTTGTTGAGTTTTTTCAGATTGAAATCCATCTTTATACATATTTCCGTTCCCGCTAAGTAACCACTCAGGATTTATGTAATCAAATTCGGACAGAATTTTAGTTACAACATCTAAACTAGGATTATTTCGTCCATTTAAAATATGAGATATTACAGCTCTGTTTATTTGCAGTATATCTGCAAACCTTGCAGAACCGAGCTGTTCATTATCCATTATCTGTTTTATTCTATCTTTCATAACATTTTGTATTTACTGCATAAATATGCATACATTTTTAACGAAACAAATGTATGTCAAATCAATAACATTTGCAAACAATTATTGAATAGATTTGTAATTTACAAAAAGATATTTCCGATTAGCAATTGTATGTGAAATAAAAAGCTAAAAAAGACTTTATATCTAATAACAGATAAAGCAAACATTATAATTATAAGTATATAATATTGATATATAGATTATTATTGTGTCTTTATATTTGATATTTAACAATTTACAGAGCTAAGGAATGCTATTCTATAGATATTCTCAAATTATTAGTTTATATTTTATATTTAATATATTGATATAAAACAATTTGGCTGAACAATATTATTACTGGATGTAAAAGTTAAAATGTTTTTTTGACAGAATTGTAATGCGATTGTTACTTTTGTATTCTCCAAATGACTGTGTATTATTGTAAACTTGATTTTTGCAAATATATATTCATCGACAATATAACTTATTAAATTGTATTTTATGCTTGTGAAAAAAATATGAATATTTATGCTCAACTTAAAACCTGAATTTCATAGGCAACCAATCGTTCTTAATTTCATTGCCTCGCATTTTAACTTTTCTGAAACACCTTGATGTTTTTAGTGAATATACGAGAAGAATTGATTGTGGAAAGGTTTAAAGTAATAAAAGATTCAGGGTAAAGAAGCCTTGCAAAAGTATCGTTTGATAAAAGAAACCGTAAGACTTCATTTTTCAACCGATTGCAAGCGGTTATAAAAAATTCAGCTTAGGCGGTATAATACTTTTTAGGTAATAATTTGTTTTATATCTCTTTCTCAATAGAGAGACCAAATAGTGCAAAATCGTATTTTACAGGATCGCTACTATCAAACCGACTCAAGTTGTGAGTCAACTCTTCTGCGGTTTTCCAATCGGTCTGCTTTCTTGAAATAAGTCCAAGTTTTCTGGCAGCTCTATCTACATGCACATCTATAGGACAGATAAGTGCGCTTTTAGGAATACGTTTCCACAACCCGAAATCTACCCCGCTCTTATCGTCTCTGACCATCCAACGCAAGTACATATTTATCCTTTTACAAGCCGAATTACGAGCAGGAGTAGCTATATGTTTCCTGGTACGCTGCGGTGCGTCAGGATGGCTAAAAAAGTAGTTTTCGAAGAGGTTTAATGACTCTTCCATCGATTGAAATTTGCCATTGGGCAGGAATGCATCTTCCAACGAATCGAATTCTGTATAATGACGATGCAGAAAGTCAACGAAATAAAGCAAATCGGTATCATTAAACGTGCGATGTTTGAAGTCAATAAGTCTTTTCAAATCGTTGCTTTCGTGATGAAGTATAAAAGAGTAAGGTTCGTTTCCGAAACGCACGGTTAAATCCAAGCATTTATTAATAATAGTTTTTCTTTGTCCCCAAGCCAGAATTGCAGCAAAGAATCCCATTATTTCTATATCTTGCTTCAATACAAAGCGATGAGGAATACTTATGGGATCGTTCGAAATAAAACTCTTACGATTATAGAGTTCAACTTTAGAATCGAGTAATTCTTTTATTTCTGCATTTTGCAAATAGCTCATTATAAATTATTTATCTATTAAGTTAAGAGATTTAATTTTCAATAGTATCTTCTTCGGTTTCCTTATTCATCTTATTTTTTAAATAATCGGAAACTAAGCTTGCATTGTTACTATTAACATTAACAGTGTCTGTGTTTGTTTGCTCTTCGATAGTTGTCTCTTTTATTATCACTTTTCCTACGATTAATCTTTTACCTGCCTGTATTTTGTTCGATTTTAAACCATTCCACGACTTTAATTGGGCAAGAGTTATTCCGTTTCGTTTAGCTATATCCGAAAGATTATCACCTTTTCTAACTTTGTAATATCGTGTTGAAGAGGTTTGATTGTTATTATTTTTTGTTGAATTATCTGCGATATCCGTTTGAGGTGATGACGATGTTCGTTTTTTCACGATTATCTTTTTTCCTACCGGAATTTTGTTTGATCTCAATCTATTCCACGATTTCAGTTGAGCTACGGTAACTCCATTTCGTTTAGCTATCTTTCCTAAGTTATCTCCTTTTCTTACACGATAATAGACATTGTGTGAATTTTTCCCTCCAACAGTCATACCTGAAGAACTACTGTTGATATAGCTATCGGTATTGGTACGATGTGTCAATAATTCATCTTTTTTATAGTCGATAATTTCTTGTTTTTTAGCAATAAAATCAATCATTTTATTGGTTGGAAGCGACAAAGTATAAGGTTTGTATTCGCCGGGAATTATATCATTTTTGAATTGCGGATTCCATCTTTTTATGTCGTTAACCGAAATATTCAATATAGAAGCAAGCTGTGTAAAGTGCATCTGCTCACGCACTTGGATTGTATCAAGAGCTACACTGCTATTTGAGTACGAAACAGGGCAAATATTATGCTCAGAGTAATAATTCATTACATAATTAGCGGCAATAAAAGCAGGAACATAACCTCTTGTCTCTTTCGGCAAGAAATAATAGATCTCCCAATAATCTTTTTTTCCACCACTTCTGGCAATGGCTTTATTCACGTTGCCCGGTCCGCAATTATATGCTGCGATAACCAAATTCCAATCGTTGTAAATCAGATGTAAATCTCGCAAATATCTAACCGCAGCTTGAGTTGATTTGTATGGGTCGCGACGTTCATCGACCAAACTGTTAACTTCCAGTCCGTAACCTTGTCCTGTACGCAACATAAACTGCCACAATCCTGTAGCTCCTGCTCGTGAAACGGCAACAGGATTAAGTGCCGATTCAATCACCGGCAGATATTTCAGTTCTAAAGGAAGTCCCTCTCTATCTAATGCTTCTTCAAACAACGGAAAATAATACTCTCCGATAGTCAACATGTAAGAAACTAAATCTCGCTTTCTAGCGGTGTACATTTCTATATAAGATTTTACTACCTGATTGAAAGACAATTCCATTTCCGTTGGCAGAGAATAAAGTCTTTTTGTATAAACTGTGTCGGAATAGGTAATATTTTGTCCACGATTGCAAATTTTGTCTGATTTTGAGAAATCTATTTGCCAATCATGTAACAAGTTTGCCAATTGTTGGTTCATACTTTCCGGTGCAACAATAGATTTGTCTTCGATATTACTTTTTGTTTGTGGCGAGTGATTTTGCCCGACTACAGATGTAATGAAAATAAATAGAGTTATTATTATAAAATATAGTGTTCTCATTTTTTCATAAAATTTTGATTGTGTGATTATTATAATCTCCTTTCATTTACTGCTAAAAATTAAAGCTGAGTTGAATTCCGTATGAATCAGTTAGAAATGAGGATTTAGATTGACTCACAGTTGTTGGTGTAATCCTCATTGATAAATCGGGACTCATATCAAAGTCAAACAACTGAGCATCTACATAAGCATCAATTATCGCGAGTCCGTAAAGTGCAACTGCTCCGATAATACTGAAATCGCGGTAATATCTGAAATAGTCTTTTCTGTCTTTTAACAAATTTGCAAACCAATTCTGGTCTATATTGTTGGGGTCTTGTCCGTAAGGAACAACATTATGCCAATCTGTTGTACTTGGGTCATTATCTATAATAGATTTGTATGCATTGAAATACATCTGATAATACCCATTATTCCAAGTTATTGCATAAGTAAGTCCGATAAATCCACCATACAAGATAGGCAGTTTCCAATAATTACGATTATAAACTTGCCCCAATCCCGGAAAAATAGCCGAATATATTACTGCTTTATGAGGATTGGGTTTAAATATGGACGAGGGTGCGAAGAACTTGTCTGATGTAACGGAAATAACGTTGTCTTCTCTTTCAGAAACAGATTCATCTTTTACAGTTAACTTTTCTTTTTTAACAATAGGCAATATATTTGAGTTGTAGGTTTTATCTATCAAAATAGAATCAGCTTGTACAATAGAAAGCGAATCTGTTTGTCCTTGCAACGCAAATGTGCAGAAAAACAGTAACAACCAACTTATTTGCCAAACTTTTTTCATCTATTACTCATTTTGTCAAACATCACAATTATCTTTGCCAACTCCTCTTCCGAGTTAAAAGGGATTGTGATTTTACCTTTTCCTTTTTTGTTATAGGTAAATTGCACTTCGGTATCAAAGTAGGATGAGAGATGTTCTTTCAGTAAATCGTAATCGCTTGAAGAACTTGCCGTTGAAGTTTTTTTTCTTGTTTCTATATTATCTTCGGCTTCATTAATTGCTTTTACCAGACTTTCTACTTTTCTAACCGAAAGTTCATCTTTCAAAGTTCGGTTATAAATAGCCAACTGTTTAACAGGGTCTGCTATGGTAACTAATGCTCGTGCGTGTCCCATATCAATCTTCCTGTTTTTTATACCCATCTGAACTTCTGCAGGCAATTTCAGCAAACGCAAATAGTTGGCAATGGTTGCCCGCTTCTTTCCTACTCTTTCGCTTAGTTGCTCTTGCGTTAAGGAGAGCGATTCAATTAGATTTTGATATGCTAAAGCTATTTCAATGGAATTCAAATCCTCACGTTGAATATTTTCTACGAGAGCCATTTCCATAACTTCGTCATCATCAACAGTTTTTATGTATGCCGGAATAGTTTCCAAACCAGCCATAAGTGAAGCACGATAACGACGTTCACCCGCGATGATTTGATAAGTGTCGTCATCTACTTTTCGCAGAGTAATAGGTTGTATAACTCCGATTTGCTTAATGGAAGCTGCCAATTCGTTCAACGACTCTTCGTCAAATTCACGACGTGGTTGATCAGGATTTGTTGTAATACTCGATAAATTTATCTCATTAATGGAAGATGAGCCTCTTGTTTCTGTATCATCAATCGTTATCAGCGCTTCGAGCCCTCTTCCAAGTGCATTCTTTTTTGCCATAGTTTCTCTAAAATAACATCAAAGTTAAGAATTTTTCTCCAATATTTCCTGCGCAAGCTGCATGTGATTGATAGCTCCTCTTGAACCGGCATCGTACATTAATGCAGGTTTTGCAAAGCTTTGCGATTCGCTCAATGTTATATTTCTTTGAATTACGGTACTGAATACCAAGTCTTTAAAATGTTGTTTTACCTCTTCATATATCTGGTTGTGCAATCTTAACCTTGAGTCGTACATAGTCAACAGAAAACCTTCAATTTCGAGCGATGTATTTAACTTTGATTTTATGATTTTTATTGTGTTTAAAAGTTTGCTCAATCCTTCCAAAGCAAAATATTCGCATTGTACCGGAATAATTACCGAATCGGCTGCCGTAAGAGCATTAACGGTAATAATACCCAACGAAGGAGAACAGTCGATAAGAATGAAGTCATATTTTTCACTAATCGGTATCAACAAATTTCTCAATCGTTTTTCTCTATTTTCCATTTGTACCATTTCCAATTCCGCACCTACCAAGTTGATATGAGACGGGATAATATCTATATTTTCAAATGGGGTTTGATGTATAATTTCAGCAGGATTACATTTTCCTATTAATCCTTCGTAAATAGTATTTGTGATTTTTTTTATATCGACACCAAGTCCGGATGAAGCATTTGCTTGTGGGTCGGCATCTACCACCAACACCTTTTTATCAAAAGCTGTAAGCGAAGCTGCCAAATTTATTGTAGTTGTGGTTTTACCCACTCCTCCTTTCTGATTTGCTAAAGCTATAATTCTTGCCATTGTTTTTATATCATTTTCAATCTGCGAAATTAATTAATTAATCGGTTAATAACATAATTAATTATATAAAACAATGTTTATTTGTTGAAAAGTTTTGGAAAGAATTTCCAATTGTCGCAAAAATATCCTAATAATGTAGAATTTGTAGTTTTTTTTGCAGAAAATTTGCAAATTATTATAAGAAGCAATATATTTGCACCGTGTTTTTCATAGTATTAGATTTAAGGTTAACAATGAGAGTATGGTTGTCGTGAGACAATCATACTTTTTTTATTTTATACTCTACTTTTTCTTCTAAAAACACAATCACAATGGATACAATCAGTGTTCGGGTTATTTAACTCTGATATTTTTTCCATAAAGCCGATTCTATAATACTTTTTGTTTCTTCCATCAATTCGGGGATGTCTGTATCTTGCAGATCTTTTGTTTCTATAGGTTTGTGAATAATTAGTTCTAATTTTCCGGGATTGAGTATGAGACTTCCTCTTTTCATTACATCGAAAGGTCCGTTTATTGTAAGCGGAACAATCGGCAATTTCAGGTCGTGGGCAATGTGAAATGCTCCACGTTTGAAACGCGACATTTTACCGGTAAGAGTTCTTGCTCCTTCCGGAAACAACATAATAGATACACCATCGGTTATCTCTTTTTTTGCTTCGTTTATGGTTCTTGTTCTCGCTTGTGCATTAGAATTGTCAACAAACACATGTCCTGCTTTTTCGGAAGCAAAGCCTACAAATGGTATTTTTCTTAAACTTGCTTTCTGAACCCATTTTATGTTTTGATTCAAAAAACCATAAGTTAAGAAAATATCAAATGCACCTTGATGATTAGCAACAAACACGTAAGATTGTTTAGAGTTCAAATATTTATGTCCCGAAGTTTTTATTTTGCAAAGAGCAACCCAACAAGTTAATCGAGACCACCATTTGGGTGGATAATAACCCCAAAATCGATTGCCAAAAATCGGGACAAAAGTCATTACCGTCAACGCGGTTAGAATAGTCAGAATAAAAAAAACGGGCATAAAAACAACCCACTGATATAAAAATATCACTCCCTTTTTAATAAATTCCATCTTTTTTATTTTTGTGCGGACAAAAGTAGCAATTTTTTCTCTATTCTTCGAAAACTCCAAGATAAAATGTTTTATTACCATATATACTAATTGGGGATAATAAATATGAAAAAAACAGATATTTTTAGTTTAAATTGGCTCTTATGGTCGGGATAAAATTAATGTTTATGAAATAATTTGTTTTAATCCTTTGCGAATAAATCAACTTTTTTTGTCCTTTTGCATATAAGATTATACTTTATTAAAATATTAAATTTATTCATTTATTCACATAATTTAATCAGTGGCTATGATAGAAAACAGCAATAGCGAATTGTCTATAAAGTCAAATGAGACTTATAGCAGTGAGAAAGAAATAATTTAACCGAAAAAAAACTAAAACTTCTTTGTTAAAAGTAAATGGCGAAAACATTCCTTTTGATGATAAACGTTTTTCTTGTGTAACACTACCCTACACATATTCAGTAATACCTAATCCTGAGCAACTTATCTCTGAAGTGCGACGTGTGTGCAAAAAAAAAGGATTTATCATTATTACCAATCACCTCTCCGGAGTAAAATCGCCTTGGGCTATTTTTGAAAATATTGTCAGCCCTTTTGCCACGAAGATAGGATTTCAATCTGATTTTTCGTACAAAAAATATGTTGAAGATATTGATTGGAATATTTTCAAGAGCTACTTGTGCAATCTTTTCGGATTATCGAGAATTGTTGTAATAAAAAATCATTGAAGCGATTTTATAACTTTAATAGCAAAAACATCGAGCAAAATTAAAATACAATCAAATATCATTGCATAATCAAATACTTGATATTTATAACAGAACAACCTGTAAATAAGTCTTATAAGATAATATCTCTGTTTAAATAGATATTACAAAAGGGACAAATTTTAAACACTGTTTTATCTCTGTTGCTGTTTTAATCAATAGAAAATAAAGATAAATCCCTTTTTTTTTAAAATAAATTCTGAAAAGAATTATAAACTTTTCATTGTTTTTATTTTATTATTTGTAGAATTTTGTGTTTATTTGCGTAACGAAATCAAAAAAACATAATATAAGACACACAAATGAAAGATTTAGCAAAGTATTTAGGGGTAATAGTAATGCTTATTGGCGTTGCTTTTTTAGCAATTCCGTTCTTTATGGGAACAACCAACAATTTTAATCTTTTGATAGGATTAATTTTAGTTATTGAGGGATTCTTAGGTCACATTTATGTGAATAACATGAAAAAAGGAACTGCGATAAGTACATTATTCTGGGCAATAGTTTTATTGATTGTTCCCTTCTTTTTGTTTTTTATGGCTAAAAAAGCCGCATACACCAAAGAGGAATATTCTCTTTACAATTAAAAGAACAGAATATTTAGGAATAAAAAATGAGAATATCTTTAAAGATATTCTCATTTTTTATTCCTTCATTACATATAATTGAAAGTTCTCATAACGTTTTACAACTACGTTATCTCCTTTTTTAATGAAGTTATTGATAGAAATAGCATCGTAGTACTCATCGCCAATAATAATCTTTCCTGATGGATGCATATCTGTCACAGCGATTCCTCTTTCTCCAATCAACGATAGTGGTTCTAACGAGACGGAATAATATCCTTCCTGGTCGGAATTCAATGCAATCTTTTTGAAAATACCTCTTTTCCCGATACGACTTGCCGAATAGATAATAAAAATCACAGCCATACCCAATCCGGACAAAACCGTCATCGATGCTTTAAATAACTGCACTACAGGCATATCAAAATTAAAACGGATATTGCCGACAAGTGCCATAATTAGCGATATTACAACAAGTCCTATTCCCGAAATTCCGACTACACCAAAGCCGGGAATAACAAATATCTCAAAGACAATCAATATCAAACCAAGCACAAACAACAAAACTTCCCAATTTTGAGCATACCCTATAAGATACAATGGTGTAAAATATAAGATTGCAGCTGTTATAGCTACAGCCGATGGAAAGCCGATACCGGGACTTTGCAGTTCCATATAAACTCCGCCAATAATGAACATAATAAGGAATGCCTGAAATATATTATTGGTAAGAAAACCTTTCAGTTTATCATAGAATGTAGGATTATATGTGTGCAGGTCGTAATCTTCATATTGTAAAAACTCTACCGCTATTTGATTAATATTCTCTGCAATACCGTCACAATAACCCAACTTAACGGCATCGCTTGCCGTAAGAGTTAATATTTGGGTAGAATCAGCATAACCTTCAATTACAATACTTTCATCTACCATTGCTTCTGCTACTGCAGGATTGCGTCTCCATTTGTAAGTTGTGTCTCTGCCGTTTATAATTGTATCCATGCCGTGAGTTTCTGCTGTGGCTCGCATCATTGCACGCATATATGATTGGTATTTATCCGGAGCTTTTGTTCCTTCTTGAGCTTGCACTACTGTTGCAGCACCTATCGAACCGCTGCTTTTCATAAAAATGCTGTCACAAGCCAAAGATATAAGTGCTCCGGCAGATGCCGCATTGTTATCGATAAAGACGTAAACAGGCAGCGGATATTCCAAAATTGCAGTTCGCATCGAGTCAGCTTCTTGCAATCCGCCTCCGTACGTGTTCATGTGCAATAACAAGCAAGTAGCATTTTTTTCTAACGCTTCATGCATGCCGTTTTGCAAATATATCCACGTATTACTGCCAATGTTTTCTTTAATGTTTATTTTGTAAATCAATGGCTTATCTGTCTGTGAAAAGACAGACAAAGCAAGTATTACAGACGATAATAATATTAATAGCTTTTTCATTGTTATTATTGGTTTTCCACAAAGATAATAGTTTTTCCTTTTAAAAACATTTCAATGATTGATAAGAGTAATGTATCTTTGCAAACAGTTTATAAAAAAATGAGTTACAAGTAATTTTGAAACAATTATGTATCGATATGTTTTAGGCATAGGCTCAAACACTTACGCCGAAAGAAATATCAAAAAAGCACGCCTTTTGCTTTCGGAACAATTTGAAAACATAACATTCTCAACTATCTGTATAAGTAAACCTTATGGCTTAATATATAGACGAGAATTTCATAATATTATTGCTTACTTTACATCAAAACTTTTGCCCGACGAAATCAATAAAACTGTGAAAAACATCGAAAAACAGATGGGACGAATGCAATCTGACAAAGCAAAAGGCAGAGTAGTTATTGATATTGATGTTATTTGTAAAGATGACGAAATCTTGCGTCCCGAAGATTATAACAGAGAATATGTTCAGAAATTACTTCCAAAAACTAATTTAATCTCGTAACCGATTTTACCCCTTTTACTACTTTCAGTTTTTTAATCAATTGTTCCAACATAGACTTGTTAGCGAGCATAACGGCAATGTTACCCTGAAAAAGCCCATCGTGTGAATCAATATTGATAGAGCGCAACTGTACATCATCCTCTTTCGAAATAATTGAAATTAGATTAGACACTATATTAATCTGGTCGTTGCCGATTACTTTAAGAACAATCGTATAGTTGGAAGAGCCTGTTTTGCCGGACCAACGAGCCTTTAATATTCGATATCCGAAACGAGAAAACATGTCATGAGCATTAGGGCAACTGACGCGATGAATTTTAATTCCTTGCGATGATACAAAACCAAAAACTTCATCGCCAAAAATAGGATTACAACATTTTGCCAGTTTGTAATCTATACCTGTCAGATTTTGGTCGATAATAAGTTCATCTAAGCCCTCTGTTTTATGCGAATACTGTTTAACTACAAATTCTTCTGCTCTCTTCGCATTATGTAATTCTTTGTTTTCAAGCTCTTTTATCTCTAATTCCAAATATCGGTCAATTATCCAGTTTACTTCTAATTTTCCGGAAGCTATACTTGCGAAAAAGTCGGTTACGGTCTTATATTTTAACTTTTTCATCAGCTGCATCAAGAGCGATTCGTCAATCTCTATCTTACGATTTTTCATTCGTCTCGAAAGCATCTCTTTTGCAATATCGACCTGTTTTCCGGCTTCTTCTTTGAGTAGTTGACGTATTTTATTTCGAGCTTTCGAAGTAACCACTATATTCAACCAGTCCTGTTTGGGCGATTGATTTGATGAAGTAACTATTTCTATTTGATCTCCACTTTTCAAAACATGCTTTATAGGGACGTTTCTCCCGTTCACTTTCCCCGATATACAAGTTGCGCCAAGTTTAGAGTGTATTGAGAAAGCAAAATCGAGTATAGTAGCTCCTTTCGGTAGTTTTAGCAGGTCTCCTTTCGGTGTAAAAACAAAAATCTCTTCATCGTACAAATCTAGTTTAAAATCGCCGAGTTTTTCCGAAATATCGGTCTCGGCATTTTCGAGCGATTCGCGTAACGATTTTAACCAATTATCTAAAGAAGCCTCGCCTTTCACTCCTTTATATCGCCAATGTGCTGCAAAACCTCGTTCGGCAATTTCGTCCATACGACGAGTACGAATTTGCACCTCCACCCACTTTGATTCGGGTCCCATCACTGTAATGTGTAACGATTCGTATCCGTTACTTTTGGGGATAGAAAGCCAATCCTTCAATCGTTTAGGGTTTGGTTGATACATATCGGTAATAATAGAATATACCTGCCAGCAATGCGCTTTTTCCGACTCGGCAGGCGAATCAAGAATTATACGAATAGCAAATAAATCATATATACTCTCGAACTCTATTTTTTGCTTTTTCAGCTTATTATTAATGGAGTGGATAGATTTTGTACGACCTTTAATATCGTATTTCAAGCCGGTTTTATCTAATTTTTCTTTCACTGGTTTGATAAATTCTTCGATATATTTATCACGCGAACGTTTGGTATCGTTTAGCTTATGGGCGATAAAATCGTATGTTTCACGGTCGGTGTATTTTAGCGATAAATCCTCCAGCTCCGATTTTACCGAATACAGACCCAATCTGTGCGACAAGGGAGCATAAAGATATTTTGATTCTACCGATAACTCCAGACGCACATCGTTATTCATATATTTAGCTTCACGCATAAACAGCAGATGTTTTGCTATGAGAATAAAAACGACACGTATATCTTGTGCGAGAGATAGCAGTAATTTTACATAATTTTCTGACTCTACAGCTGTTTTTTTGTCGCTAAACTCGTTTATTTTTATCAAACCGCTCAAAATATCGAACGTTTCGCTACCAAAATCATATTTTGCATTCGAAAGTTTATAATGACCTGCACTAACTGCATTAAAAAGCAAAATAGCACAAATCTCGGGTTGCTTTAAATTCATCTCTTCCTTTGCGATAACGGCTACACTCACATCTGTCCAAAACTCGTAGAGATGTTCGGCATTGGAATTATCGTCATTCAATTGTACATAGTTCCGCAGGATATTGCTAAGTTTTGTAACCTCCTCAATACCCCATTTATCTCTCATAAAACTGTAGATTTTATTATGAACAACTTTAAAATCTTCCGTTTCTTTATACATCTTGCTTTCAATTTGGATATATTTAAAACAAAGTTACGATTTTTTAATAAACTTAAAAGCTATAATGCAAATATAAACAACGATATTTTATTAATATTAATATTAATATTAAAGACACTGTGTCAAGTTTATCTATAATCATTATTCTAAATAGTCTCCCCTTATAAATTCAAATTACAATGGGAGAGAATAATTATATCGCTGTAAAACCCATCGGAAAATAAAATTCAAGAAATTCTCTTTGAGTCTTTCCATCATTTTCTTCAAGTTCCAAGCC
>JBGZFC010000089.1:0-9731 GCA_041846575.1 Bacteroidota bacterium | reverse complement strand
GTCCTTTTTCCGGTAATTTTCCTAACATAATTTGCAGTGTTTTAGCTCCTAAAGGTACTAAATGTTGCAGATATATACAACTTTTTATGGAATTATTTTATTGAATTTCAGTTGCATAAAGGTATTTTAAGGGGCGACTAGTTAAAGAGAAATAGTCATTCCTTCAAATGCCAACTCTGTGTTTTCAAAGACCTCTTTAGCCTCGTCAAGTAGAGGAGTCAAATCTTTATATCGTGAAGAGAAGTGTCCGATAACAAGTTTTCCAACATTTGCCATTTTTGCTATTTCAGCTGCTTCTTTGGCTGTTGAGTGATAAGTTTCGTGTGCTCTTGCAATGTCTTGTTCCATAAATGTGGCTTCGTGGTACAAAACATCTACCTCTTTAATGTGAGGAATAATATCGGGATAAAACGCTGTGTCGGCGCAGTATGCGTATTTGCGCGGTTTACCCGCAGGAAAGGTGAGTCGATTGTTGCTGACAATTGAACCATCTCTACATATAAAATCGGCACCGTTCTTTATATTTTTTATTTCGCTTATCGGTATTTGATAAAACTCAATCATCTCTTTTTTGATACGTAACGGTTTTTCTTTCTCTTCAACCAAAAAACCGTTTGTTGGCATTCTATGTTTCAGTGGAAATGTTGAGATTTTAATACTGTTATTTTCGAATAGTACCGACAAACAATTCTTCTCAATCTTTTCATGAATAACGTTATACCGTATAATCTTATTAAAGAAATTAAGAGTGGGATTCAGCAAATATTCGGCTTCTTCGTGTGCGTAAACATAAAAATCACCATTTCGTCCCAAAAGATTGAGTGTTGATATTAATCCGGGCAGTCCAAATACATGGTCGCCATGAAGATGTGAGATAAAAACGCTGAGTAGTTTCCCAAAACTCGCTTTATATTTTCTCATCTGCAACTGTGTACCCTCGCCACAATCTATAAGAAAAGCCTTATCGTTGACGGTTACATATTGTGCCGACGGATTGTGTAGTGTGGTCGGTGTGGCTGAGCCACATCCCAATATTGTTATCTCAAACTGAGTCATCGCTATTGTATGTCAATTAGTTTGTGCATTTGCAAACTAAGTTTCCATTGCGGGTTTTTCTTAATTAGCTCTATGCAATAATTCACGTTTTCGGGAATCATTTTCTGATTTTCGAAAATGGGACTTAAGAAGTAGTGTTTCGCTTGCGGCAGAGTTGACCAATCGGGTAGCGTATCGTCTTTTTTAATCGGAAAGCGAAGTTCATCAACCTCAGGAATAAACGATTTTATCTTTTCAAACTCTCGTTTTGGGCTACATGCTATGTAATCTAAGCCTTTAGGCAAAGCTCTTGTTCCATTTGTTTCAATCGCTTGTTTGTAACCTTTTTCTTTGAAAAACGATACAATTTCGTCTGTCAATTGCAAGGTCGGCTCGCCACCGGTCCAAATTATCCATTTACAAGGATAAGATTCGATTGATTGTAATATCTTGTCAATACCCAACTCTTCACCAAAATCGAAATCGGTATCACAATAAGAGCAAGACAAGTTACACTTAGCGAGACGAATAAAAATTGAAGCCTCGCCGGTTCTGCCTCCTTCACCCTGAAGCGAATAGAAAATCTCGTTAACCTTCAGATTCATATATAGCTGATGTCTTAGGCGATTCGCTTACTTCCACGGCATACAGCTCCGGAATAATCGGTTTGAAAACATCAAAAAGCATTTTTGCAATATTTTCTGCCGATGAGTTGAGTGGATGCATTATGTCATTCAGATTTCTGTGGTCGAGATTGCTGTCTATATACTCTTTTACTATTTTTAATTCGTTATAATCTTTTACAAAACCGGTTTTATCCAGCTCTTTGGTTTTGAGATGTACCGTAACCACATAGTTGTGTCCGTGCAATCTCGAACATGGATGACAGTCGGGTAATCCGTAAAGCGAGTGTGCTGCCGAAAAAGCAAATTGTTTACTAATCTTGTACATGTCTTATTATTTTCTCAATATTAATTTTCTCTTGGTTTTTTTGATGATATGTGAGTTACTAACGGATAGTGGTCGGAATATTTTACTTTATCTATTCTTGTTTGCGATGCTTTTAGGTTTTTGCTATGCAAGATATAGTCGATACGGAAAAGGAAAAAATCTTCGTGGTATGTTATTCCCGGGCCGAAATTATTACTTGCGTATGAGTCCACTAATCCGTCTTTTAGTTTATTGTAGGCGTAAGATATTGGAGTGTCGTTAAAGTCTCCGCAAATAATAATATTGTCTGATTCTGTTTCTGCGATAGCTTTTTTTATCAATGCTGTTTGATTTGCTCGCATCCTGAATGCACGACCAAGACGTTTTCTTATGTTGGTAGTAACGTCTTCCAACTTCACTTCGCCGTCACTTTGTATGTATTGACTGTATAGTTGTTTGTCTTCTGCCGTAATTTGATTCGATTCTAAATGAACATTGGCAATTGTATATCTTTCTCCTTCAATATTTACCGTATAAACGGCAGCTCCGTTGTATGATTTCTCAAACATTATCTTTCTCTTTTTCTCTATCGGATATTTAGAGAAAACAGCCAAGCCTAAAGTACGATATTTATCTGAAAACGAGAGCGGTATAATGGATTTATACGGATATTGATTAAGAATTTTATTTATATCATTTTGTGTTATAAACGCTTGTCCGGTTTCGCTTACAAAATACTCCTGCAAACAAACTATATCGGCATCGGTTTCTGCTATGTAGTTGAGTAAAGGGCGTTTATTGCACTCTTTTTTACTTTCATTATCAAATAATTTGACGTTGTAAGTCAATATTTTAATGCTGTTTTCGGGGATCTCTTTTTTCGAAATATGTAGCGGGAAAAATGTCGTTATCGGTTTTGTGCAAATAAGCAAAGATACCAAAGAAAACAGTGCCAACGTCCATTTTCTTATAACAATCCATAGAAACAGGTATAAAATATTGATAAACAAAATAGCTCCAAAGCCTATCCCGATATAAGAAAACAGATTGGTTTTGAGAGGGGATATCTTCCATGCTAAAAATGAAGATAAGAGCAACCCTATCATGATTATGTTGGTCGCAAATACGATATATTTTACAATTCGCCCGAAGGTGATTTTTTTATTTTTTACTCGCATCGAATAATTTCTTTTTTTCATCGGCAGACAAACTGCTATATCCCGATTGTTTTAATTTGTCCAAAATCGCGTCTATAATCTCTTGGTCGTTTGACTTCTGTCGGTTTTGTGTGGTGTTGTTCTCACTTCGTTTATAGGTTACTTTAAGTTTGGACTTTTTTACCGGTTTGAATAGATTGGTAAATATATCAATCATTTTCCCAAGCCACGCGGTTATATCTCTGCCTTTTTTGTATTGAATGGCGAAAATATATCCGATTAGTCCACCCCCGATATGTGCAAGATGTCCGCCGGGATTGGCATCTTTGCCAAGTGCTAAAAAATCAAGGATAAAAATTACCAAAGCAATATATTTTATATTTATAGAACCTAAGAATAGCAGGTTAATTCGCACTTTGGGGCGATAAAAAGCAGCGCCCATTACAATTGCCATAACTGCTGCAGAAGCACCAATCAGTGGTGGCGATATTTGCATCTGCTTCCATCCGTTCAGCATATTTACATAGTACGGAATAGTATTGAATGCTAAAATATAAGTCAGAGCACCGCAAACACCGCCCATTATATATAAGCTTACTAATGTTCTATTACTGAAATATTGCAAAAATATACGCCCAAACCAATATAGCCAAAGCATATTAAAAAATATATGCAACAAATCGGCGTGAATGAACATATATGTAAAAGGTGTCCATATTTTTCTTGCTAAAAGTTTCAAATCGGCAGTAACACCTAAAAAACCGAAAATGTTTACTTGATTAATGTAGAAAAGTTTTGTTATTAGTCCGATTGTTGCAATAGCTAAAAACACAAACGCATTGATAAAGATAATTTTTACCAATAAATTGCTGTTTCTGTATTTGTATTTGAGTTGATTAAAAAGATCTGTCATAAGGTTTGTGTTTTTTTCTCCAGTAGAGTATCAAGATAATTCCAAACAACATCCCCCCCAAATGGGCAAAATGTGCGATATTATCATTTTGTAAGTTAGCCATTCCCAAAAACAGTTCCAAAACTCCATATCCTAAAACTAACCATTTTGCTTTTATCGGGAAAGGAAACGGAATAATAAAAAGTTCGGCATTGGGAAACATCATCCCGAAAGCCAAAAGAATACCGAATACAGCACCCGAAGCTCCTACTGTTACAGAATTCAATATTATATTGAAATTTCCTTGTATCGTATCAACATAGTTCATGTTTTGTTGTAAAATATTTAAACCGTTGTTGTAGATTTCAGATATAACCTCCGGACTAAGGCTGTTTTCCAGTATTTTAAGTCTAATAAATGTAACCAGCATCTGAATAAGAGCTGCGCCTATTCCTGTTACAAAATAGTATGTCATAAATTTCTTGCTCCCCCAAACGTACTCCAATGTACGACCAAACATAAAAACAGCAAACATATTGAAGAAAACATGTCCAAAAGATGACGAGCTGTGTAAAAACATGTAGGTAATAAATTGGTATATTCTGAAACCTTTTGAGCCAAGATAATGTAATCCGAAAGTGTCGGTCAAGTCTATTCCGTTTCTCAAAAAAACAACTTGAGCCAACCAAACAATCACATTTATTATAATTATGTTTAAGGTGATAGGGGGTATTGAACCGCCAAAAACCTGCCTTGAATTGTTCATATTCATATTTAAAAAATTGAACACAAAAGTACATATAAATTCGTACTATTTGTGGTTTTTTTTCCCGTAAAAGCATTTTTTTAAATAAAATCAAATACTTTTTAGGTTTTTTCTTGATTGTTATTAAATAATGATTTATATTTGGAGCGAAATAAATGTATGGCTTTGCCATGCTTAGAATTTGTTTAATTTTTTATTAACGTTTTTTCATGAATAAATCAGAACTAATTAGTGCAGTTGCCGAAAAATCGGGACTTAGCAAAGTGGATGCCAAGAAAGCATTAGATGCAACTCTTGAGGCAATCGTCGAAGAGATGAAAAAAGGAGGTAGAGTAGCATTAGTAGGATTTGGAACTTTCTCAGTTTCGGAAAGAAAAGCAAGAAAAGGAATCAACCCCAGAACAAAAACTCCTATTAAAATCGCTGCAAAAAAAGCTGCTAAATTTAAAGCAGGCTCAGAACTGTCAAGCCTCTAATCTCTTGAATCAAAAATGTTTAAAAGGAACAAATCTTATTTTGTTCCTTTTTTTATTTGAAAACTGTAAACAAAACAATAACAAGCAAATTTAACGTTATACAAATAGTTGCAAAACTTGTTCGAAAGAGTTTTTAAAATATATAAATGAGAGTTTATAAAACAATTATTCTCTTGAATTGTTATTCTCATTACAGCAACAATAAGAGTTGTTTTTTTATATAAAAATAGAACGAAAAATTTTCGTTTTTCAATATTCAATATATGGCTAACTTGTTAAGTATAAAAAATCTACATGCGATTGTAGAAGAAAAAGAGATCTTAAAAGGTATTGATCTGGAAGTCAATAAAGGCGAAATTCATGCGATAATGGGACCAAACGGTTCGGGAAAAAGTACATTGTCTTCTGTGCTTGCCGGAAATCCAAAATTTGAAGTTACTCGCGGAAGCGTGATTTTCAATGGAAAAGATTTGCTGGAAATGGAACCGGAAGACAGAGCTAGAGAAGGAATTTTCCTGAGTTTCCAGTATCCGGTTGAAATTCCCGGAGTAAGCATGGTAAACTTTATGCGTGCCGCAGTAAATGAGCAACGAAAATATAATAATGAACCTCCCATTTCGGCTTCTGAGTTTTTGAAACTTATGCGTGAAAAACGTGAACTGCTCGGAATGGACAGCCAGTTGGTAAACCGTTCGGTTAACGAAGGCTTTTCGGGTGGAGAAAAGAAGAAGAACGAAATTTTCCAAATGGCTATGCTGAAGCCACAATTGGCTATCTTGGATGAAACCGATTCGGGATTAGATATTGACGCGTTGCGAGTGGTAGCTTCGGGGGTGAACAAGTTGCACAACGAAGATGATGCCGTTCTTGTCATTACGCACTATCAGCGTCTGCTCGACTACATTAAACCCGATAAAGTGCACGTTTTGTACAACGGAAAAATCATTAAATCAGGAGAACCCGATTTGGCATTAGAGCTTGAAAACAGAGGTTACGACTGGTTAATTAATCCTTAAACTCTCAAAAAAATATCCCTTGTAAATCCTTTTCGGAAGGTTTTGGGGCAAACCCGAAAAATAAAAATGGTAGAACAACAATATATAGATTTGTTTGAACAGTATCGGCGTGAACTCGACGAAAACTCGGTTGAAGGAATGAACCTTCATCGAGATAAGGCTTTTGACATATTCTCGAAAATCGGATTTCCGACTTCCAAAAACGAAGATTACCGATACTCGAATATAGCGAAAGTTTTCGATGCTGATTTGGGATTAAATTTGCGAAATATCCCTGTTCCGGTCAATCCTTATGACGCGTTTAAATGCGATGTTCCAAATTTGTCATCGCACGTATTTTTTCTAATAAACGACAGATATTACCGCGAGGCACAAAATAAAGAACCGCTGCCCGACACTGTCTTCGTGGGCAGTTTGCAAGAGTTTTCTAAGAGATACACGGATGTTTTTAAAAAACATTACGCCCAAATAGCCGACTGTTCCGATAATGGTGTTGCGGCATACAATACAATGTTTGCACAAGACGGCTTTGTGGTATATGTGCCCCCAAATATGCAAATAGAGAAACCGTTGCAGTTGATAAATATTCTTCGTGGCGGTGTGGATTTAAGTGTGAACAGACGAATTCTTATCATTGCCGAAGAAAACGCGAAAGTGCAACTGCTGGTGTGTGACCACGCCGTGGACGATGTGCATTTTGTGGTAACGCAGGTAACGGAAATATTTGCCGACAAATCGGCTCAAGTCGATTATTACGAACTGGAAGAGAATTCGGTAAAAGTTACTCGTCTGGCTTCGCTTTTCAGCGAACAGATGGAAAGTTCTAACGTCGTTGCAAGCGGAATCACGCTACATAACGGCTATACACGCAATAATTATCGTTTCCGCCTTTTAGGCGAACACGCTGAGGCGCATGTTGGCGGGTTGGCTATTTGCGATAAAGAACAGCATGCGGATAATTTCGTTTTCGTTGACCATGCCGTGCCCAATTGCCTAAGCAACGAGCTGTTTAAGACTGTTTTGGACGAACATGCTGTCGGTGCTTTCTGCGGAAAAATTCTCGTGGAAAAAGATGCACAAAAAACTAATGCGTACCAAACTAATCGCAATTTGTGCATTTCGCCCGATACTCGTATGTATTCCAAACCTCAGTTGGAAATTTATGCCGACGATGTGAAATGTTCGCACGGACTTACAACAGGACAACTTGACGAAAACGCTCTGTTCTATCTTCGCGCTCGAGGAATAGATAAAGACGAAGCCCGCTTGTTGCTGATGGTGGCTTTCACTCGCGATGTGTTGGATTTAATCCGTATAAAATCGTTGCAAGAGAGGTTGGAGCATCTGATAGATAAACGTTTCCGTGGCGAATTGTTGCGTTGTGGAAATTGCAATGTGTGTAAGTATTACAATTGATTGTATGGACTTAAATCAGATTAGAAAAGAGTTCCCGATTCTTTCCCGTCAGGTACATGGGAAACCGTTGGTATATCTCGATAACGGAGCTACTACGCAAAAACCGCAATGCGTTATAGATAAAATAACCGAAATGTACACTTCGATAAATGCCAATGTGCATCGTGGCGTACATTTTTTGAGTCAGGCTGCTACCGACGAGCACGAAGCTTCTCGGAGAATTGTCTGTCAATTTATCAATGCTGCATCTGCTGATGAAATAGTATTCACTCGTGGAACTACCGAGTCTATCAATTTGATTGCCTCCTCCTTTTGTCGCGAATTTTGCAAAGAAGGCGATGAAATCATTATTTCCGCTATGGAGCATCATTCCAATATTGTTCCGTGGCAACTTCAAGAATCGGTTTCAGGAATAAAATTGCGAGTGTTGCCTATTACTGATGAGGGCGAAATTGAGTTGGAGCAACTTGAGAAGATAATAACTCCACGCACTAAGTTGATTTCGGTTGCGCACGTCTCTAATGTTCTTGGAACGATAAATCCTATTGAAAAAATCATCGAAATAGCTCATCGTTACGATATTCCGGTGTTGATTGATTCGGCACAATCGGTGCAGCATCTCTCAATTGATGTTCAGAAATTGGATTGCGATTTCTTGGTTTTTTCATCGCACAAAATATACGGACCAACCGGAATGGGAGTTCTCTACGGAAAAGAGAAATGGCTCGAAAAACTTCCGCCGTATCAGGGAGGGGGAGAGATGATTGCGAACGTATCGTTCGAGAAGACAACTTTTGCCAATTTGCCTTTTAAGTTTGAAGCCGGTACGCCCGATTATATAGGTTCATCCGCTTTGGCAACTGCTTTGAAATATATTTCCAATCTCGGAATTGATAATATTTTAAAGCACGAACACGAATTACTTACTTACGCTACGAAGCAACTCTCCGCCGTAGATAAGCTGAAAATATACGGAACGGCAAAAAATAAGAGTAGTGTAATTTCTTTCATTGTTGATGGAGTTCATCCTTACGATATGGGCGTTTTGCTTGATACGCAAGGTATTGCCGTTCGCACCGGGCATCATTGTGCCGAACCGCTTATGCGGCGATTGGGAGTAGAAGGCACAGTTCGTGCCTCGTTTGCTCTCTATAATACTAAAGAAGAAGTAGATATTTTGATAAAAGGAATAGAAAGAGTTGTGGGGATGTTTTAGGAAAATAAAAAAATGAGAACAATCTTACGAATTGGAGTGTTCTCATTGTCGTTTACTCTTTATTTGAAAATATTCCCCTATTCTTGATTTTTGAGATTTAAACTTTTGGGGATTGGTAGAGTTGCATTTTTTAAGACCGTCAATATGTTCAAATAATGATTCTTCTACGAAGGCTTCCGTTGGGTCAAATACAAAATCAATGCTTTCTCTTCTCGCTAATTTGGAAGCGGGAACAAAGTCCGAATCTCCAGAGAATAAAACTATCTTGTCCACAAATTGTTTTAGCGATAATGATGCATTCATGTCAATACTTTTTTGTTTCATTTCATAAAAACATCATCTTCGGTTAAATCCGATATTTTCAGTGTTCCGTCAATCAATTTTTTAGTATTGAATGCTTTGATAAACCATTTTCCAGTATCTTTTAGGGTGCCGAGCCGTAGATCTACTTTCCTTTTTCTTTTTAAACAATCAATAATTCCTTTTCTAGAAACAGCTTCCGGATTTTTTTCAAAAACAGTACATCTATTTGTAACAGGGTTGTGAACTCTCTTTACTAAAGGCAAACAATCGTAGTAAAAAATTCTATAAAGATAATTTTCTCTTCCAACATGGCTGTGGGCAAGAGTGTAGAGATGGTAGGCAACTTCTGCCGGAGTCATTTTCTTTTCTTTATTCCAACGGTAATTAGTCTCCCCTTATAAATTCAAATTACAATGGGAGAGAATAATTATATCGCTGTAAAACCCATCGGAAAATAAAATTCAAGAAATTCTCTTTGAGTCTTTCCATCATTTTCTTCAAGTTCCAAGCCGTTGCCGCTAAGT
>JBGZFC010000088.1:0-8142 GCA_041846575.1 Bacteroidota bacterium | reverse complement strand
GTATAACAAAATGGATATTAAGCAAGTACAATATGAGTTAAACAAAAGACCAAGAAAAAAATTAAATTTTGATAACCCGAAAAAAATATTTTTTGCATCTTTGCCAAACAATGTTGCATTTAATACTTGAATCTACGAACAAAAATATTTACTCCGATTTTATTCCCCAAAAATTGCAAATTACAAAAACAATCTTTATCTTTGCACCCCATTTTAAGAATAAGAAAATAAATAATAACACGATATAATAATGAAAAGAACATTCCAACCTTCGAATAGAAAAAGAAAAAACAAACACGGTTTTCGCTCGAGAATGGCAACAAAAAACGGTCGGAAAGTACTTGCTTCACGTAGAGCCAAAGGTCGAGCAAAATTGACCATTTCAGACGAATATTAATATAACAATATACGTCTAAATTGTACTACTAAAGTGAGAATATGGGATTCATGTTCTCACTTTACATTATTGTTGAATACAGAGAAAACTGCTTTTATCAACTTAAAAGTTTTTCTTTGTATTTTTTTTTCTAATTTTGTACGTTATAAAGTAAACTGCAAATAGATGACTTCAAATAATAAAACAAAAAAGATATTCGGAAATAAAATATTTCTGAATATTTCCCTGATTATAGGTACGGGTATCGTTTTGATAGCTCTCGTACTTTTTATGTTAAGAATCTATACACGCCACGGGCAAAATATAGTTGTACCCGATCTGCAAGGGCTACAAGTAGAAGAAGCCAAATCATTACTTCGTTCTAAAGGTCTTAAAGCAGAAGTGGTTGACTCTATTTTTAAAATAGATGCCGTTCCGGGTGCGGTTTTAGAACAAATTCCAAAAGCCTCAAACAAAGTAAAAAAAGGACGAGCCATTTTTCTAACCATTTACTCGCAAAAACCTCAACAGATTGCCATCCCCGAACTTGTTGACTATTCGGAAAGGCAAGCCAGAGCACTACTCAACTCTCTCGGATTTGACCAAATAGAAACAGTTGAAACTCCAGCGGAATATAGCGGATTGGTTTTATCGGTAGAATACAAGGGCAGAAGACTGGTTGCCGAAGAGAAAATACCGGCAGGTTCTCCTATAAGACTAATTGTAGGAAGCAATACGATTTACGACTCATTAAGTATAAACAATGAGTATGTTGTATCTCCCGATATTCAACAAAAAAGTCCAGACAAAACATCAAAAACAGAAGTTGAACAATCAAAAATTGATGAATCATTTTTTTAATCTGCATCTTGGAAAATAATTTTGAAAATACCGAATATCTTCTCGAGGATGATGAATTTATTGTTGAAGATTCCGAAAAAAGATATGAACACTTTAGATTTGTAGTAGATAAAGGACAAAGTTTACTGCGAATAGATAAATATCTGTTTGACCGGATAGAAGGAATTTCCCGAAACAGAATACAACAAGCCGCCGACGCAAACTACATCTTGGTAAATGATAAACCTGTAAAATCGAATTACAGAATAAAACCTCTCGACATTATATCTGTGGTTATGGACAGACCGAGACGAGAGTTGCAAATTATTGCGGAGGATATTCCTTTAAACATTGTTTACGAAGACGAAGAGTTAATGGTTATAAACAAACCACCCAATATGGTGGTACATCCGGGGCATGGCAATTATACAGGTACGCTTATCAATGCTATTGCATACCATTTAAAGATTGAAGAGGGAATGAGCATGGATGACCCTCGTTTGGGTCTCGTACACAGGATAGACAAAGACACATCGGGATTGTTGCTTATTGCCAAAACTCCTGATGCAAAAACAAAACTGTCGGAACAGTTTTTCAATAAAACCACTAAGCGTAAATATGTCGCATTGGTATGGGGAAATGTAAAAGATGATGAAGGCACAGTTATCGGCAATATCGGACGTGACCCGAAAGACCGTCTGCTTATGCGTGTATTTCCCGATGGAGAGCAGGGAAAAGAAGCCATTACTCACTATTACGTTTTACAACGTTTCGGCTATGTTACACTTGTTGAGTGCGTATTAGAAACCGGAAGGACGCACCAAATAAGGGTACACATGAAACATATCGGACATCCGATATTCAACGATGAAAGATATGGCGGAAACGAAATACTTCGAGGAACAACATTTGCCAAGTATAAACAATTTATTTTCAACTGTTTCGATACTTGTCCAAGACAGTGTTTGCATGCCAAAACTCTCGGTTTTATTCATCCGCGAACTAAAAAAGAGATGATGTTCGACAGTGAACTGCCCGATGATTTCCAATCTGTAATTGAAAAGTGGAACTCTTACACCGCCGGGCGAGATACAATATAAATAAAAATTGACAACCAAACAGATTTATGAAGAAAATAGTCGCAATTGTATGGGGAGGCTACTCCTCCGAGAAAGAGGTTTCGGAAAAAAGCGCAAAAGGTATATACTCTTTTATCGACAAAGAAAAATATCATGTATATAAAGTAATGATTAATAAAAAGAGTTGGGAGGTTGAATATCAAAACCAAAACTACCCGATAGACAAAAACGATTTCAGCTTTACCGTTGACGAGCGTCGCATAAAATTCGACTTTGCCTACATTACCATCCACGGCACACCCGGAGAAGACGGTCTGCTACAAGGTTATTTCGATATGCTTAATATCCCCTATTCTAATTGTGGTGTATTAGCCTCCTCTATGACATTCAACAAATTTGCATTCAACAACTTCATCAGTAATTTTGGTTATAAAATAGCAGACTCTATCCTGCTGAGACAGCACGATAAAGTAAATTCAGAAGAAGTTGCAGCCAGATTGGGATTACCCGTTTTTGTAAAACCTAATGCAGGAGGTTCAAGTTTTGCCACAACCAAAGTAAAAGATGTCAACAAAATACAACAAGCTGTAGAAGTAGCTTTTAAAGAGGCTCCCGAAGTTATGATAGAGAGTTTTATTTCGGGCACGGAAGTAACCTGCGGCTGCTACAAAAGAAACGGAGAAATTATCGTACTCCCTGTAACCGAAGTAGTCCCTAAAAATGAGTTTTTCGATTATGATGCAAAGTATAAAGGAGAAGTTGAAGAGATAACTCCGGCACGTATCTCGGAAGAATCAACTCTGCAAATACAACAACTTACTAAAGAGATTTACCGTTTGATTGATGCAAAAGGAGTTATTCGTGCCGACTACATTATTTCTGACAATCAACCGAAACTACTCGAGGTAAACACAACACCCGGAATGACCGAAACGAGCTTTATTCCTCAGCAAGTAGCAGCAGCCGGCATGTCTATGACCAACGTCATTACCGAAATAATTGAAGAGAGTATAAATATAAAATAATCCGATATTTTAATGATTGATTCAAAGTTTGACGATATTCGTCCTATCTTAGACAGCGAAATTAAGCAGACAATTGCCAATTTAGTCCAAAATGAGGGTTTGAGAGCGGCTGTAGAGCCGATAATAAAACCCGTAAGTTGGGACATGATGAGCAATATCATGCTCAAATGCAATACTGTAGAAGAGTTCCAGGTTAAAATCATGTTTCCTATTTTGCAACACCTGATAGATAGCACCACGAAAGGCGTTAAAGCTTTGGGTTTGGACAATTTCGACAATGAAACGAGCCATATTTACATATCTAATCATCGCGATATTGTGCTTGATTCTGCTTTTCTAAACATAATGCTTGCGGAAAACGGGATGTCAACATGCGAAATTGCAATTGGCGACAATCTGCTTATCTACCCTTGGATAAACGATTTGGTAAGACTAAACAAAAGTTTTATAGTTAAACGCAAGGTCCCTGTTAGGGAAATGTTGCAAACATCAAAACATCTTTCGGAATATATTCACGACACTATAGCTAATCGTTCGCAATCAGTATGGATTGCTCAACGCGAAGGAAGAGCCAAAGACTCAGACGATAAAACGCAAGTAAGCTTGCTGAAAATGCTCGCCTTATACGACAACCTAAATCCGATTGAAGCTCTTTCGGCTCTCAATATTGTTCCATTTTCTATTTCCTATGAGTTTGACCCTTGCGATTATCTAAAAGCAAAAGAGTTTCAACAGAAAAGAGATAATCCTGAACATAAAAAGAGTCCAAAAGACGATTTAGAAAATATGCAAACCGGTATTTTCGGAGATAAAGGACGTGTATTTCTTAATTTTGGCAAATCTATAAATGAAAAACTTAATAAGATAGACAGAAACGAACAACAAAGCGTAATTCTAACTAAAACTGCCGAAATTATTGATAACGAAATTCATAGAAATTACACATTTTTCCCTATCAACTACATTGCCTTCGACCGCATTAACAATAACAATCGATTTGCTAACAAATACACCCAAGAGGATGTGCAAAGATTTTACGAATACATCAATAAACAAGTTGACAAGATTGATATTCCAAATAAAGACACCGCATTTTTAAGCAAGAAAATAATAGAGATGTATGCCAATACGGTAAAGAATTATTTGGCGGCAACAAATAAAAGTGAGATTAGTAATTAACTTGCAACACTTTTGCCCGATAGTTTTAATGTGCTGATTTGTGGATGTTTGTGATTGGACATTTAATGTAGAAATGTAATATTATTGTGTATTATTTTTTGTGCCGAAAAAAGAGATGCTACATGTTGAAGCAGCACATAAATCCGTATCTGTCGAAACCTCGTTTCTACAAATCGCGTTGTGATGTGCGAGTCTAACACCCCGAAACATAGGTCATCCGACAAATCACAACTTTCGATTATTTTTTCTACAAAAAACATCAATATGCAATAGATCTGTTTTTCTTACCCAAATATTTTTTAACTTTGCTCCAAATAGAAATCAAGAAAACTTTAAAGAATTATGTTTGACAATGATAAGCGGGCTTTCGTAGCCATAAACAGTGAGCAAGAAGTGTGTCTAATCCCCAAAATGGCAAACCGACACGGATTGATAACCGGAGCTACCGGAACAGGAAAAACGGTTACTTTACAAACTCTTTCCGAAACATTTAGCGACATGGGTGTGCCCGTTTTCGCAGCCGACATGAAAGGTGATTTATCCGGCGTGGCAAAATCAGGAGGAAATAAAGAGAGTGTTGCAAAACGAGTGGAAAGTTATAATTTGAGCGAAAAAGGCTTCGAATTTAAAGCGTTTCCGGTAAGATTTTGGGATGTCTTCGGCGAACAGGGACACCCGATACGCACAACCATAACATCTATGGGACCACTCTTGCTGGAACGATTGTTGCAACTGAACGATACACAGGGAGCCATTCTCTCAATGATTTTCCGAATTGCCGACGATAACAATCTATTACTTATCGACTTGAAAGATTTACAAAAAATGGTGCAATTCGTTGGTGACAACAAAAAAGAGTTTACCACAAAATATGGAAACATTTCGCCAGCGAGTATCGGAGCTATTCAGCGCGCGTTATTACGGTTGGAAAGCGAAGGAGCCGACAAATTCTTTGGTGAACCCGATCTGGAAATTACTGACTTTATCCAAACCGAACAGGGAAAAGGTGTCATAAATATCTTAGCTGCCGATAAATTAATGAATTCGCCACGCGTTTACACCACGTTCTTATTGTGGATGTTAGACGATTTGTACGAAACTCTTCCGGAAGTGGGAGATTTGGACAAACCAAAATTGGTTTTCTTTTTCGATGAAGCACATTTGCTATTTAACGATATGCCCAGACCGTTACTCGAAAAGGTGGAGCAAATTGTACGATTGGTACGCTCAAAAGGCGTGGGAATATATTTTTGCACACAAAATCCTGCCGATATTCCGGAAAGCATTCTGGGACAATTGGGAAACAGGGTGCAACACGCTCTAAGAGCATACACACCCAACGACCAAAAAGCGGTACGAGTAGCAGCAAACACTTTCAGAGCTAATCCAAACTTTGACACCGAAACGGCAATTACCGAACTGAATACGGGTGAAGCTTTAGTTTCGTTTCTTGATGAAAAAGGTGCACCGCAAATGGTACAGCGTGCCAACATTCTTCCGCCGCAAGGACAAATTGGAACTATCACAACAAACGAAAGAGAACAGATAATAAAACAATCTCTCATCTACGGAATCTACGAAGACTTGGTGGACAGAGAGTCGGCTTTTGAATTACTATCGCAAAAACAGGATCTGTTGGAAGAGGAACGGATACGTGCCGAAGAAGAGAAAGAACGCGTAAAACAACAAAGGGAAACCGAAAAAGCTGCTCGTGAAGAAGAGCGTGTTCGTCGTGCCGAAGCTCGTCGCAAAAAAGAAGAGCGTGGTATCTTGGGCGAGATGTTAGACCAGGTGGGGAAAAGCACTAAACGACAAATAAGTTATCAGTTAGGAAGAACCATTACACGAACCATTTTCGGGGCATTTTTTGGGAAGAAATAGATGCGGTGCGTGATGCGAGAGCTACGGGAAAATAAGACGACGTAAACCTATAACCAAGAAATCGTATTGAGTTTCAGATTGAGCTACGAGTTGTTTCTTTTGTCACGGAGAATCCTGCCTTTGGACAGATTCGGGCTTCGGATGAACTGACAAGGTACGATTAAAAGACGGACTAAAAGTTCGTGCAGCTTTACTTCCTGCCTTTAAATTCTACGATAGTACGATTAAAAGGGAAGTGTTGGCGATATAATAATCGATATGATGAGTGTTTCAATTCTACGATAGTACGATTAAAAGTCCAAGTTGGAATTTCAAACATTGAGCGTGATACCAATTTCAATTCTACGATAGTACGATTAAAAGAGAATCATCAAGCCAATCGATAGTGTATTTTTCGATATTTCAATTCTACGATAGTACGATTAAAAGGTTTGCTCATGATATATCAATCCATTTTCTGTGACTGTTTCAATTCTACGATAGTACGATTAAAAGTTTTCCGAGCTATGACATGGTAGAAGACTTTATTAATTTCAATTCTACGATAGTACGATTAAAAGTCCTACATTGGAAACAATGCAAAAATGGTCAGAGTTGCTATTTCAATTCTACGATAGTACGATTAAAAGAATCGGCATTTGGAAATATCTTGCAAATATGGAGTCGTCTCAATTCTACGATAGTACGATTAAAAGATTCAAAAAGCTCTAATAAATCGGTGTTGTTTTTTTATTTCAATTCTACGATAGTACGATTAAAAGAAAAATTGACACACTGCAACGAATCGCAGACGCCGTGTTTCAATTCTACGATAGTACGATTAAAAGCTGCGGGCGGTATGTGATGCAACAAGTTTATACCTATTTCAATTCTACGATAGTACGATTAAAAGATTTTTGTCCCTTTTTTTTCGTACACCGCTTTTGCGAATTTCAATTCTACGATAGTACGATTAAAAGTTGATAAAATACTATAAGTTAAAATATCAAAATTTATTTCAATTCTACGATAGTACGATTAAAAGAAGAGAATAATTATACTAATACTGTCATATCTGGCATTTCAATTCTACGATAGTACGATTAAAAGGCAAACAGAAAACACAAAAGCTGATACGCTATTGAAATTTCAATTCTACGATAGTACGATTAAAAGAGAAGAACGTGAGTTGAAAAGTCCGAAGATTTATCTATTTCAATTCTACGATAGTACGATTAAAAGTTACGACGAGCTGAAAGCCAAACAGGAAGCTTATCGCAATTTCAATTCTACGATAGTACGATTAAAAGATTTTACTGCCAAATTCGGTTAATGCGCTTACTAAATTTCAATTCTACGATAGTACGATTAAAAGGCGGTACGAGAGTTTGTCGATAGGCATAAGCTGGCATTTCAATTCTACGATAGTACGATTAAAAGATTTTCTTTCTATATTCTTTCATTTTTCTTCGTTTTATATTTCAATTCTACGATAGTACGATTAAAAGATAAAGAGGGTTGGTTATTGTTTTTTAAAATCTGAAATTTCAATTCTACGATAGTACGATTAAAAGAAACGGTTGCCACTCAATCCCGATGCTTCCAACGCTAATTTCAATTCTACGATAGTACGATTAAAAGACGTGTCTACATCCTGAACTGTTACTATACGCCCCGATTTCAATTCTACGATAGTACGATTAAAAGCTCTGTTGCTTTAGCATCTCCTCATATAATTTCTCATTTCAATTCTACGATAGTACGATTAAAAGAGTGAAAGACG